>JAFUQY010000336.1 GCA_017472105.1 Clostridia bacterium
CTTTGACAAGGCATCCGCGGGCATCCGGCGCTTCATTCTGGGGCTCGGCAAGAAGATTCTCATCGCCAACGCGCTCGGTGAGCTGTGCGACATTTTCAAGTCCTCCGGCGACAAGTCCGTGCTGTTCTACTGGCTCTACGGCATTTCGTTCTGCCTGCACATCTACTTCGACTTCTCCGGTTACAGCGACATGGCAATCGGTCTCGGCAAGATCTTCGGCTTCGACTTCCTCGAAAACTTCAATTATCCCTACATTTCCCGCAGTGTCACCGAATTCTGGCGCAGATGGCACATGTCCCTCGGCTCGTGGTTCCGCGATTACGTCTACATTCCGCTCGGCGGCAACCGGGTATCCAAACCCCGCTGGTTCTTCAACATCCTCGTGGTCTGGATGCTCACCGGCTTCTGGCACGGCGCGGCGTGGAATTTCATCATCTGGGGCTTGTATTTCGCGGTGCTTCTGGTGATCGAAAAGCTGTGGCTCCTGAAAAAGCTCGAGCATGTGAAGGTGCTGGGTCGCGTGTACGTTCTCTTCTTCGTGCTCATCAGCTTCGTGATCTTCAACGCGGCTGACATGGGTGAAGCGTTCGCGTACATCGGCGGCATGTTCGGTGCGGGCGGCATTCCTCTCGTATCCGCGGAATTCGTGTACTATCTGAAGAGCTTCGCGCTGGTGCTCGTCTTTGCGCTGATCGGTGCGACACCCGGTCCGAAGATGCTCATCAGCAGAATCCGCGAAAATGCTTCCGCCGCGAAGGTGCTCAACGTCATCGAACCCGTTGTTCTCGTCGGGCTGATGGTTCTTATGACCGCGTATCTCGTGGACGGCTCGTTCAACCCGTTCCTGTATTTCCGTTTCTGAGGAGGTGTACCGATGACCGAACACAACAAAAATATTGTACAGACGATTGTTCTGGCGGCGTTTCTGCTCGTTCTGTCCGTCTGGTGCTGGCTCAAGCCTACCGACGACTACTCCGAAAGCGAACGGCGCGTACTGGCTCAGATGCCGGAATTCAACACCGAAACCGTATTCTCCGGCAGATTCATGACGGATTTTGAAACCTACACCCTCGATCAGTTCCCGCTCCGCGACGGCTTCCGCTCGATCAAGGCACTCTCCGAGCTGTACGCCTTAGGTAAGATGGACAACAACGACATCTACATCACCGACGGCGGCGTTCTCTCAAAGCTCGAGTATCCCATGAACCCCGCGATGCTTGATTATGCGGCGGAACGGTTCCGGTATCTCTACGACACCTACATGAAGGACACGGACTGCAAGGTTTACTTCTCCGTCATCCCGGACAAGAACTACGTCACGGCATCCCTGGACGGGCATCTCGCGCTGGATTACACTGAGCTGGTGGACTACATGCGGGAGAAGACCTCCTATATGGAGTACATTGACATTTTCCCGCTCCTGTCTCTCGATGATTACTACCGCACGGACACACACTGGCGGCAGGAAAACATCGTTGACGTGGCACAGCATATCGGTTCCGCGATGGGTGCTGAGCTGTCCGGAGAGTACACCGTAAACGAGCTGGAGCATCCCTTCCACGGCGTGTACAGCGATCAGTCCGCACTGCCGGTCAAGCCGGAGACGATTTACTACCTCACCTCCGATGTGCTTGACAACTGCACCGTGACCAGCTACAATACCGGCAAGCCCGTTGGGACTTCGGTTTACAACATGGAAAAAGCCGCCGGTCCCGATGCGTACGACATGTTCCTGAACGGCGCGGATCCCCTGCTCGTGATCGAGAATCCGATGGCGGAGAGTGAGCGTGAGCTGATTGTCTTCCGCGATTCCTTCGGCAGCAGTCTGTCCCCGCTTCTGGTGGAAGGCTACGCGAAGGTGACCGTCGTGGATATCCGCTATCTCCAGAGCAGCTTCGTCGGCAATTTCGTTGACTTCGACGATCAGGACGTGCTCATCATCTACTCCACCATGCTTCTCAACAGCAGTATGGGTCTGAAATAATGCAGAAAAGCCTGTATTCCGCGGGATTTCCCATGGGTACAGGCTTTTTGTTTGGATTGCTTATCGGATTTTGCCCTGATAGGCCAATTGTGCCAGCTTCACGAGCTTCGGAGCGGCGTATTCAAAGAATTCGAGATAGCTTTCGCAGTATTTGTTCATGCCGAGTCCGGATTCCGTCATGGGTTCGCGGTATCTTGCGCATCCGCCGCGGCACAGACGGAAGTACCGGCAGCTTCTGCATTTTTCCGGAATCTGACGGGAGCGGCGACGGAATTCCTTTGCGGTGTCCGATTCGAACAGGTCGATGAGCGGCGTGTCGATGACGTTTCCCATGCGCCATTCGTCAAGGACGTAGAAGTCGCACGGATATGCCCCGCCGTCCGCTTCGATGACGAGATTTGCCGGGCACATGCCGTTCATCCCGCAGCATTCCGCGTCACGTCCGGCGGCGAGCATGACGAAATTGTCAAATTCCCGCACACTCATGTATTTTCCTGCCATGATATCGTCGTAGTAGTAGCCGAACGCGGTCTTGAGGAACGACGCGTACCGTTTCGGTGAGAGGGAGTAGACGCTGTTTTCCTCCGTATCCCCGAAGCCGTCGACATGCTTGATGAACTGCACGTAGCCGTAGCGCTTCGAGCGGAAGTAGTTGTAGATCTGGGAGATGTTCTTTGCCGCCGCATTGGTGATGACGGTGAGGATGTTGTAGTCAATCCCGTACCGCTGGAATTTCGCGATGGTTTCGTTGACCCGCCTGAATGTGCCGTCTCCGGATGCATCGGGACGTACGCTGTCGTGGAGCGAGCCCGTGCCGTCGAGGGAGACTCCCATGAGGAAGTGATTGTCCCGGAGAATCCCGCACAGCTCATCGCTGACATGGTATCCGTTGGTCTGCATCGCCCAGCTGACCGGGAGTTTCTTCACGTTGTACCGGTTCACGAGCGAGACGAAATTCCGGTAATACTCCACGCCCGCGAGGGTTGGTTCGCCTCCCTGAAACGCGAAGGTGACCTGACCGTCGGCAAAATCAAAGGCGCGGCGGACGAGAGCCTCGGTGGTTTGGGGCGTCATGATGCCGTAGGACGGGATTTCGCGGTGCTCGGTGACGTCTGCGTAGAAGCAGTAGCGGCATCGCATGTTGCAGAGACCGGATGCGGGTTTGATAAGCATGGAAAGCGGCGGCATAGGTATTCTCTCCTAAGTGAAAAACAATTGCCGTGTGGTTGACAATTGTTTTCCGTGAATGATTTTGAATTATTTGTAGTAAGTAATGCGGTTGATCTTCACGTCGCCGGATGCGGTGGAGACGAGCTCGAAATACAGCTTCTTGTACGCATCGCTGGGCAGGTCGTTCCGGAAGGTACCGTCGTTGCGGTGAATCTTGTAGGAAACGTTGAAGCCCCATGTGGTGATGCCGTCGGACGAGGTGGACTCGGAAAGCTGTTCAATGAGCATATCGTAGAGCATCTGCGGTGCAAAGCGGTCATAGGGATCGGCGGACTCGTAATACTGATCGGTGAAATACGTATTGTAGGTGTCCGCGTCGCCCGCAATGACGGTGTCGAAGTAGTCCACGAAGAATGCCACGGCGTCGTTGTAGCCTGCCGCATCCTCTGCGCTGACGTCGATGGTCACACTGCCGCTCTTGTAATGCAGAAGCCGGTCGTAGCCCATGTAGGTTTCGTCCGCGGTGACGTCGAGATTATAATCGGTGGGATAGAAGACGTAGCTGTAAAGTTTGTCGGAATACATGGATGTCGGGGATGTGTCCTTCTTCCCTTCAAAAATCTGCGGGTTTTCGAGAAGAATGTAGCTGACGACAGCGAGCACGGTCACAATGAGAATGCCGATGAGCATCCGCTGTTTTTTCTTCTTTTTGTCGGTTTTCGGGGTGTTTTTCTGTTCTTCGTTCATGCCATGGATTCCTTTTTATGCAGTATTGCCGGTGAATCGGTGCGGGAATGCCCGTTCATCAGCCAATGAATCTCTTGAGGTTTGCGTGACCGGCTGCGATGCCGCGGAGGTTGTCTTCCATACCTTCGAATTCGACGGTAACGTAGCCGTTGTAGCCGTTCTTCTTGAGGGTCTGGATGCTCTGGTAGATCTTCGCTTCGCCGTGACCGATGATCGCGCCGCGGAGGTAGTTGCCCGCACGGGTCTGGAACCAGCCTTCACCGGGGTTGATGTCCATGCCGGACTTGTAGTGGAAGTCCTTTGCGTGAACGTGGAATGCGTAGGGAGCCATAATCGCAACGGACAGGGTGGGATCTTCGTCGGCGCACATGAAGTTGCCGAGGTCAACAAGAGCACCGAAGTTGTCATGGCCTACGGTGTTGATGAGCTTTTCCACGCGGTGAGCGTCCTGAGAGAAGTAGCCGTGGTTTTCGGTCATGGTCTTCACACCCTTCTGTTCCGCGTACTTGGTGACTTCACGACATCCTTCCGCAAGTCTCGGGAGTGCGTCGTCGTAGCCTCTGGTGTGCTTGCGTTCGCCGCCGAAGCCGTAAGCAACGTCGTGACGCATGAGCTTTGCGCCCATTTCAGCCGCGTAGTCAACGATCTTGCAGACTCTTGCGATTTCGTCCTTGAGACTGCCGCCGGAACCCTGGATGAAGTTTGCGCCGACTGCGAGTGCAACCACTTCGATGCCTGCTTCAGCTGCGCGTTCGCGGATCTTCTTCGCGGATTCGGGCTCGTTCATGAAGCCGCCGTCGGTGTATTCGATGCCGTCGAAGCCCATTTCCTTTGCCTTGTCGATGAGACCGAGATAGCCCAGTCTGTCTTCGGAAATATAACCGCCGAAGCTGTAGGAAGTAACGCTTGTTTTCATGTTGATTCTCCTTGAAAAGATATTCAGCCGAAGCTGTAACGTTCGAAATGTATGAGGTTATTCCCTCTTTGATATATTATAACGGATATTGCCGCCTTTTTCAATACAAATATTATAAGATTTTTTAATTTTTTATGGAAAAAAGTGCTTGACAGATCAACGAACAGGCATTATAATATTGGTAATGCAATGATATATTGCCGATACTGCGGTTTCGCGATTACTTTTATATTCAAAGGAGTTTTTTCCATGTACGAAAAAATCAAAGCACTGCTCGTTGACGAGCTCCAGATCAACGAAGACGACATCACCCCTTCCGCTGAGCTGGTATCCGACCTCGGCATCAATTCTCTCGAACTGGCTGACCTCGTTCTTCTCTGCGAAGAAAAGTTCAACATCGAAATCAGCGACAGCGAAATCAACAAGTTCATCACCGTTGGCGACGTTGCGGAATACCTTGCTGAAGTTACCGGCGAATCCAAGTAAGTTTAACATAGAAAAAGACGTATCGGATCGCCCGGTGCGTTTTTTCGGTTTTACGGAATATTGCGAAGATAACGGAGGAAATTATGCCGGAAAAAATCAATATACGCGGCGTTCTGTTCGATAACGTGACCTTTGAGGAGGCCGTCTCCACTTTGACGGACAGCCTGAAAGCCGGAAAGCAGACCGCACTGTGCACGCCCAACTCCGAGATTGTGCAGGCATGCATCGAAAACAACGAGCTGTACGACGTAATCAACTCCGCGGATCTCATCATTCCCGACGGCATCGGCGTGGTCAAGGCGGGGCGGATTCTCGGGACTCCCTTCCGCGGCGGCAAGGTTGCGGGATGTGAGGTCGGTGAAGAGCTGATAAAGCGTCTTGCGGGTACGTCCCACAGTGTATATTTTCTCGGCGGGAAGCCCGGTGTTGCCGAGGACGCACGCGACAGACTGACGGAAAAATATCCCGGATGGGTATCTGCCGGATGCGGTGACGGTTACTTCAAAAAAGAAGGCGACGAAAACGACCGTGTCATTGAGAAGATCAACGAAAGCGGTGCGGAGGTTCTGTACGTCTGCTTCGGCTGTCCCGCACAGGAAAAGTGGATCTTTGCCAACCGGAGCCGCCTGCCGAACGTGAAGCTCCTGCTCGGACTCGGCGGATCGCTCGACGTTTACGGCGGACACGTGAAGAGAGCACCGAAGATTTTCATCAGACTCGGGCTGGAATGGTTCTACCGTCTCATCACTGATCCCAAGCGCATCGGACGGATGATGGCACTGCCCCGGTTCTACATCGGAACGTGGGTCTATAAATTCAAAAAGAAATAAAAATACCGCATGACAGTTCCCTTTCACAGGATTCTGGCATGCGGTTGTTTTCTTATTCAGCGGTCACGTTGGACAGGGTTTCGATGTATTCCATCAGCTCCTGCCAGATGATCGTGGTGTTCATGGTTTCCTCGCCGTAGTAGGCAATCAGCTCATCCACGGTCGTGCCGTAGTAGTCCGCGAAGAACTGCATCCGCGCGTCGTACATTTCATCGGTGATTTCCAGACCGGTTTCCTTGAGAAGCTGGTACATCACGAGGTCTTCCTTCACGTAGTCGTAGCTTTCGTTCTTGAGATCCTCGTCGGTGATGCCGAAGTAGTCGGAGAGAATCTGTTCGTAGGTCGTGCCGTAGTAGCCTGCGTAGCTTTCATACATGGAGCGGCGTTCGTTGTAAACACGCTGTACTTCCTCTTCGGGATACGCAGTCACTTCCGCGTTTGCAACAATCTGCTTCCAGAGATCGGCGTACATGTTGCTTTCCACGACGTATTTCTTCTGTTCCTCGACGGATTCGCGGTAGATCAGACGGAATTCTTCGACGGTGTTGTAGCCGAAGTTGGAGTTGACGAACTCGTCGGTCAGCTCGGGAACAATCAGGTCGGTGCCCTGAATGGAGTGAACGGTGCACACGAAGGTGACTTCCACGCCCGCGAGATCGTTGCCGTAGTCTTCCGGGAAGGTTACGTTGAAGGAGAATTCCTCGCCGGGCGTCTGTCCGATGAACGCCTCCGCAAAGCCTTCGATGTAGCCTGTGCCGCCGGATGCGGTGATGGTCTGATTGGTCGCGGTACCGCCTTCGAACTGCACGCCGTCGCGGTAGCCGGAGTAGTCCGCGAGAACAACGTCACCCTCGACAACATCGCGGTCGGTGATCTGCTCGTATTCGGAGTAGTTCTGGAGGAGGTAGGAAATTTCGTTCTCGAACTCTTCGTCGGTCAGCTCGGCGGATGCCATGGTGACGGAGAGCCCTTCGTACTGACCCAGCTTGATGAACTGCGTCAGGTCGTTTGCCTGATAATCGTATGCTTCGATGGCGTCGGTTTCAGCTGCTGTGGTGTCGGTGCCGATGTCGATCTGGGTTTCGCTGATGAGGGTGTCGCCATCTTCTGCCGGGGGCTCGGTGGTTCCGCAGGACGGGAGAAGGAGCATGGCAGCCAGAATTGCCGCCGTAAGTTTCTTGTTCACTGAATTTTCCTCAGTCTTTCTCATTAAATTTCATCCAACCTCTTCATTATAACATAAATCACGCTCCGGTGCAACCGCAAACGAACGTATTTTTAACAATTCACGGAAAATTCAAATCCATCACAAAGCCGTCACAGGTTGACAGGAGCGGATTTTCGCTGTATAATCATGGTAATACGGATCCCATGGAGGCAGTTATGCGAAATTCAACCCTTTGTTATATCGAGCGTGACGGACAGTATCTGATGATGCACCGTGTCAAGAAGAAAAACGACCAGAATCAGGATAAATGGATCGGCATCGGCGGCGGCTTTCTCGAGGACGAATCCCCCGAGGACTGTGTACGGCGAGAGGCACTGGAGGAAACGGGACTGACGCTTCATGACCCGAAGCTGTACTCCGTCGTGACGTTTGTGATCGAGAACGGCGAGTGCGAGCACATGTTTCTCTTCAAGTGTACGGAGTTTTCCGGTGAGCTGACCGAATGCGACGAAGGGGATCTCGAATGGATCGACAAGACCGCGCTGTACTCACTGGATCTGTGGGAAGGCGACTTTCTGTTTCTGAAGAAGATTGAAAACGACTGCCCGTTCTTCACGCTCAAGCTGGTTTACGACAAGGCCGGACACCTGCTTGAAGCTGTCGAGAACGGGACTGTACGGCTGAAATAACGAATTCTGATACAATCGGAGGTAAATTATGCGAACCCTGTCCATCGGCAACAGCTTTTCCGAAGACGCGACCCGGTATCTCCATCAGATCGCCGCGTCCGCGGGTGTGGAGCTGGAATGCGTGAATCTTTACATCGGCGGATGCACGCTGGAGACCCACGCGAAGAATGTACGTGAAAACAATTCCGCCTACCGGCTTGAAGTCAACGGCGCGGCGACCGGCGAAACCGTCTCCATTGAAGATGCGCTGTCCCGCGGGACGTATGACGTCATCACGCTTCAGCAGGCGAGCGGATTCTCCGGAAAAATCTCGACCTACTTCCCCTTCATCCGCGAGGTGTACGACCTGTGCCGGAAGATGCAGCCGGACGCGGAGATTGTGATGCATCAGACGTGGGCATACGAAAACGACAGCAGCCACGGGCATTTCCACTTCTACGGCAATGACCAGCGGAAGATGTATGAGCATCTCAGAAATGCGTACCGTGCTGCGGCGGACGAGCTTGGCATGCGGATCATCCCGGTCGGGGACACGGTGCAGTACCTCCGCGAAAACGTGCCGGAGTTTGATTCCATGAGCGGCGGCATCTCCCTCAACCGCGACGGATTCCACCTCTCCATTCCGACGGGACGGTGTCTCGCGGGCTATGTCTGGCTGGAAACGCTGACGGGAACGGACTGCCGGCGGGCGGATTATCTTCCCGAAGACGGAGACATGGCACTGCTCGAGCTGGTACGGGAATCGGTTCACGCCGCCCTGTCACGCTGACTTGTCAGATTGCCCGAAAACGGTGTCGGAAACTGTCAAAATACGGCAAGAATCCTTCTTGAACATCCAACGGGTCTGTGATATAATAGTCATTGTGAAACAATAACATTGAACAAAGGATGTGTGAACTATGTTATATCTGATCGACACTGCAAATCTCGAAGACATCCGCCGTGTGTGCGAATACTATCCCGTTGCGGGCGTAACCACCAACCCGACCATCATCTCCCGTGAAAAAGCCGATTTCAAGCAGATCATCTGCGAAATCCGGAACATCATCGGCGACAACAAGCAGCTCCACGTACAGACCACCGCGACCGAAGCGAAGGAAATCCTCCGTGAAGCCGAAATGATCCGTTCCACCGTGGGCGGCAATTTCTTCATCAAGATTCCGATCACCAAGGAAGGCCTCCGTGCGACCGAAATGTGCAAGAAAATGGGCATCGGCGTCACCATGACCGCGATTTTCACCCAGCCGCAGGCTCTCATGGCGGCACGTGCGGGCGCGGACTTCGTTGCTCCCTACATCAACCGTCTTGACAACATCGTTTCCGACGGTGTCAACGTGGTAAACGAAATCGTGGATATTTTCAAGGTTTACGATATCAAGACGCAGGTTCTCGCGGCAAGCTTCAAGAACGTGGAACAGGTACACAAGGTTTCCATGACCGGCGCGCATGCCGTAACGATCAACCCCGACCTGTTCGACATGATGATCTACCACCCGCTGACCTACTACGCAATCGACGACTTCACCGCCGACTGGCAGCAGGTTTACGGCGAAAAAAGCGTGTGCGATCTGCTGTAATTGCAATGAAATAAAGAAAACTGAGTATGGCACGGGGCTGTACTCAGTTTTTTGTGTTTATTCGTGATGCAGTTTCGCTCTTTCGTCTGCGCGTTTCTTTGCGCCGAAGTAATAACCGAGGTTCATGAAGATGAGGTAGATGACGGTGTGGACCGCGAGAATTCCAAGCGTCTGTGGGAGGTATGTGCTCTTCATTTCGTTGATGCCGACCGTTGTGTGCACGGAGAATTCCGCATACAGTGCGTCAATCAGCCACGCAGTGTTTTGGTACAGCAGGATGAACTCGAAATACGAGATCAGGATCAACAGGAACACCGCAAGAACTGCGATGGTATTCCCGATCACGATGCTTTTCGGCAGGAGACTTTCGCCCGCACGGTTCCATGATTCCCCGATTCTGCCAAAGAGGATGAACAGTGCGGCGAATGTGGCGATATTCTGGATTGCAAAATGGATCCATGCGCGGGCGGAGGTGTCCGTGGTGATCATCCGCACGGGATTGAGCAGGATGAACATGACAAGCATGCCCAGCATGATGCCGCCGATGTGGCAGACGGTCAGATAAAATGTGTTGCGGATGTGGTTTTTCATGGGGATCCTCACTTTCTGTGAAACCCATTCCAACTGTTAGTTGGGTTCGTGCAATGCAACTAAGCGTTCTTATGAACTTGTATATATTATACCATACCACATATCCCCTGTCAACGTTAAAAATCCCCGCACAAGCCAGATTGCAGCTCATACGGGGATTTTCTCTGTTTTACCCAAATTAAATCAATATTTCTCAGCCGATTGCATAAACGCCGTCGCCGTCGGAGGTGATGACGGAGCGGTAGAATGCGGCGATTGCCTGAATCATGTACAGGGTGTCAGCGGTGCCGCCGGTTTCGTATGCGGAGTGCATTGCAAGCTGTGCAAGACCGATATCGACGGTGTTCAGCGCGACGTTGGTGTTGGAAATGGAGCCGAGGGTCGAGCCGCCGCCCATGTCACTGCGGTTTGCGAACTGCTGAACGGGTACGCCCGCGTTCTTGCAGATTTCGGTGAAGATCGCGCAGGAAAGAGCGTCGGTGGTGTACTTCTGAGCTGCATTGGACTTGATGACGACGCCTTCGTTCATGTGGGGCGCGTTCAGACCGTCGGACAGCTCGGGATGGTTCGGATGCTTTGCGTGGCCGTTGTCGGGGGAAACCATGAAGGATGCGGCAAGCGCTCTGGGCAGAGTGGTTCCGACTGCTTCTGCTGCTGCGGTAAGGGTATCGAAGAGGAACTGGGAGTTTGCGCCCTGCTTGGTGGAGGAACCGGTTTCTTCGTTGTCAAACGCAGAGTAAA
>JAFUQY010000041.1 GCA_017472105.1 Clostridia bacterium
AGGCGTCTTCGCTCATGCGGAGCTTGCCTTCGTCCTTGCTTCTGCCCCATGCGATCCAGTAGTGACGGTAGACGGCGAGCAGTACGGCGGTGTGGCAGGCGAAACAGAGAATTCCCATCAGAGCGTAAAAGATGTAGGCAGATGTGAGATTTGAAAAATCCAGAAAAGACCCGAAAACTGCAAGCGGACGGTAAAATCCGATGCCGAAGGGAATCGTTGCCACAGAATATATCAGACAGATGATTGTTCCCGGAAGCATATACTCCAATCCTTTTGTCAGCCAGCGCAGGGGATTGTCCGTATTTTCATACTGATCGCTTGCCTTTGTCTTCACAAATATAGCCTGAAATACCAGCGGTACGATAAAATACCCCAGAAATACCACAATTCCATTGAATATTCTCATTCCCGGCGTTATGAAATCGCTCATATTCTTGACATCCGAATTCATAAACTGATCGTATTGGATCTGCGACGCGATACTGCTGATAAGAAAGTAGACAAGTGCGCCCACAAGCTGTCCTCCGATGATTTGCAGCCCGTAATGCAGCATATCAAGAATGGAAACCGAGTATTTTCTGTTCATAAGCTCCTCCTTATGTATCTGTTGCGTTCTTATGAACCTATTCTACCATATCCCAGCGCATCCGTCAAGATCCCGTGAACAACTTTGTCGGATCAGCCAAATTCCACGCATTTCGTTTGTCACATATACCGAAACAAAAGCCGCACATCCTCGGGAAAGGAGAACGCACGGCTCAGGTTATTCTCTTATCTTACGCTTTCTTCAGCATCAGGCACAGCAGTTCCCACAGTCTCACGTAGGAGGAAACGGACATCGTCTCGTCAGGGGAATGCAGGTTCTTGATATCGGGACCGATGGAAATCATGTCCATGTCCGGCAGCTTGCCCTTGAGAAGACCGCATTCCAGACCCGCGTGGATGCCGCAGACCTTAGCGTCGGAGCCGAACAGCTCCTTATAGCAGTCGAGATACAGCTGCTGAAGCGGGGAACCGACGGTGTAATCCCAGCCGGGGTAGCGGTTCACATGCCATACCTTCGCGCCGACCAGTGCACCTGCGGCTTCAAGGCGTTCCTGCATGTCGTCCAGACGCGATTCCACGGAGGACCGGGGCGTTACAACGATCTCCCAGCCGCTCTCGGACGGACGGATGACGGCAAGGTTGGACGAGGTTTCCACGAGATCGGGAACGGATCGGCTCATGCCGTGAACGCCGTGGGGAAGTACGCGGAGCAGGGAAACGAGTGCGGCGGTCTTTTCAGTGGATACGGAGGTCTCAGCATACGCGTCTGCCACGGTGATTTTCATGCCCTTATCGTCATCGACCAGCTCGCCGCGGATTTTTGCTTCGGTTTCACGGACGGACGCGGTGAATGCATCGGCATCGGACACAGCCGCGGTTACGAAGCATTCGCGCGGGATGGCGTTGTCACGGCTTCCGCCTTCGATCGTGCAGATGCGGACGTCGGAAACCTTCTGCGCGGCGTGAAGAATCCGTGCGGCAGTCGCAATTGCGCCGATTCTGCCGAGGTGGATGTCCTCACCGGAGTGACCGCCGAAGAGTCCGCTGACCTCAAAGCTGAGCACCTTATAATTTTCGGGAACGGGAAG
>JAFUQY010000337.1 GCA_017472105.1 Clostridia bacterium
CAAAAACCTTGACAATTCACGAACCGGTGTGTTATACTAATCTATTATTATACAATGTCAATTCCCCATGGAGAATCATCATGGAAACTATCAGATTTTTAATGGGCAACGAGGCGATTGCCGCCGGTGCGATCCACGCCGGGGTGTCCCTCGTATCCGGTTATCCCGGTACGCCCTCTACCGAAATTCTCGAATCCGCCGCGAAGGAATCGCACGGACGGTATTACGTCGAATGGTCAACCAACGAAAAGGCTGCGCTGGAAGTGGCGGCCGGTGCGTCGTACAGCGGTGCGCGCACGCTCGTCACGATGAAGCAGGTCGGGCTGAATGTTGCGTCCGACCCGCTCATGAGTCTGGCGTACGTCGGCGTCAAGGGCGGTATGGTCATCGTTTCCGCCGACGACCCCGGCCCGATTTCGTCCCAGACCGAACAGGATACCCGCCATTTTGCCCGCTTCTCGAAGCTCCCGTGCTTCGACCCGTCGTCCCCCGACGAAGCATATGAAATGACCATTGCGGCATACGATGTCAGCGAACGCTGGAATACGCCCGTGCTGCTCCGTCCCACGACCCGCGTCTGCCACGGCTGCGCGAGCGTGAAGATCGACGACGAATATGTCCCGCATACACCCGAAGGATTCGTCAAGGATACCCAGCGGTGGGTCATCTTCCCGCGTACGTCCTATCTCAATCACATCCGCATCGAGGAACGTACACCCATCCTCGCCGATGAGTTTTCCGAATCTCCCTTTAATAAGATTGAAGGAAACGGAAGAATCGGCATCGCCTGCGGCGGCATCAGCTATGCGTATGTTACCGAGGCCGTCCGGATTCTCGGCATTTCTGACCGTGTGTCCGTCCTCAAAATCGGTACGCCGTACCCGTTCCCGGAAAAGCTCGCGGTCGAATTCATCAAAAATACCGACAAAATTCTCGTTTCCGAGGAACTCGATCCCGTGATCGAACGCGAACTCGTCTTCCTCTGCGGCAAGCACAATCTCCCGTGCCATGTGTACGGCAAATATACCGGTCACAGCCCCCTCGCCGGTGAAAATACCGTCGAAAGCGTGACCAAGTACCTCGCGGATTTCTGCGGAATTGAGCTTCCCGAATCCGCCAAAACGGAAGCTCCCGCGCTTCCCGTACGTCCGCCGGTTCTCTGTGCCGGATGTCCGCACCGCGCGTCCTTCCTCGCCGTCAAGCACGCCATGAAGGGCAGAAAAGCCGTTTTCTCCGGCGATATCGGATGCTATACCCTCGGCAATGCCAAGCCGCTTGACATGGTGGACACCTGTCTCTGCATGGGCGCGGATGTGACCATCGCGCAGGGCATCCACCGCATTGAACCCGACACGGTCAACTTCTCCTTCATCGGGGACTCCACGTTTTTCGCGTCCGGCATGACCGGGGTGGCAAATGCCGTTTACAACGACTGTGATCTTGTGCTTATGGTGCTCGACAACTCCATCACCGCAATGACCGGCGGTCAGCCTCATCCCGGTACCGGACGTACCATGATGGGAACCGACGGCGGCAAAATCGACATCGTAAAGGTGCTCGAAGGTCTCGGTGTGTCCCACATCGAAGTGGTCAATCCGTTCGATTTCTTTGAAACCGTGAACGCGGTTCGGGAAGCGGCGGACAAGAAGGGTGTCAAGGCGATCATCTGCAAGGCTCCGTGCGTGAACCTCGTGAAGCCGGACAAGGCGAAGGTTGTAAACGAACGCTGTGTCGGCTGCCGGAAGTGCATCAACGAAACCGGCTGTCCCGCACTTGTGCGCGACGGAAAGAAAGTGGTCATCGAAAGCGGACTCTGCACCGGCTGCGGTCTGTGCGCGAATGTCTGCCCGGCGATGGCGATCGAATGAGCGGAGGGATTGGAAAATGGCTGAAAATAAAAATTGTCTGCTCTGCGGTGTCGGCGGGCAGGGAACCGTCCTTGCGTCGAAGCTGATTGCCTTTGCCGCTATGCGGAGAGGCGAAAACGTCCGTACCAGCGAAACCATCGGCATGGCACAGCGCGGCGGCTGCGTCGTGAGCCATGTCCGCACCGGCGAAAATATCGCGTCCCCGCTTGTACCGAAGCACACGGCAGATGTGATGATCGCGTTTGACCCGGCGGAGGCGGTGCGCTGTCTCGACTATATCGCACCCGACGGCGCGGTGATCGTGAACAAAAAGGCGGTTATGCCGATCACGGTCAATTTCGGCGGCACGGGTTACGACGTGGACGCGGTTCTCGAGTATCTCCGTGCGAACGTGAAGAATCTCACAATTGTGGACGGGGACGAAATCTGCGAACTCTGCGGCTCCCCGAAGGTGCTGAACATCGCGCTTTTAGCGGCGGCGGCCTGTTCCGGGATGCTCGGCATGACCGTGGACGAACTCCGCGAATGCGTGAAGCTGCGCGTGAACGCGAAATTCCTTGATATGAACCTCCGCGCCATTGACGAGGCGGAAAAGAGATTTGGAAAATAAAGTTTAAAGGATATACTACCATGAAAATGACAGAAACTCAGTTCAATCTGATTAAAAAGCAGCTCCGCGATCTGACTTCGCGCGAGTGCTTCTATAAAAATAAATTGGAAGGAATTGATGTGGAACAGATTCAGTCACAGGAAGACTTTGAAAAGCTCCCGTTCACCTGGAAGGGCGACCTCCGCGACGCGTATCCCCTCGGACTTCAGGCAGTTCCGGACGAAGAGATCATCCGTATTCACTCGTCCTCCGGTACGACCGGTACACCGGTTATCATCCCCTACACCCAGCAGGACGTAGACGACTGGGCGGAAATGTTCGCGCGCTGCTACCGTATGGCGGGCATCACGAACCTTGACCGCATCCATATCACGCCCGGCTACGGTCTGTGGACGGCCGGTATCGGTTTCCAGCTCGGCGCGGAACGCATGGGTGCAATGACCATTCCGATGGGTCCCGGCAATACGGACAAGCAGCTCCAGATGATGATGGACTTAAAGTCTACGGTTCTCTGTGCGACTTCGTCCTACGCGCTTCTTCTGGCGGAAGAAATCGCCAAGCGCGGCATCGCGGACAAGATTCACCTCAAGAAGGGCGTGATCGGCTCCGAACGCTGGGGCGAAAAGATGCGGAACCGCATTGCGAACGAACTCGGTGTTGAACTTTACGATATTTACGGTCTGACCGAAGTTTACGGCCCCGGCATCGGCATGAGCTGCGAACACTCCTGCGGTATGCACATGTGGGATGACTTCATTTACTTTGAAATCATCGACCCGAAGACCGGCGAACCCGTGCCGGACGGTGAAATCGGCGAAATCGTCATCACGACGCTTCGCAAGCAGGGTGCGCCGCTGATCCGCTACCGTACGCACGACCTGTCCCGCGTGATCCCGGGCGAATGTCCGTGCGGCTCTCCGTTCCCGCGCATCGACACCATCCTCGGCCGTACCGACGACATGGTCAAGGTCAAGGGCGTCAACATCTATCCCGGCCAGATCGAAGATGTACTGCGGGATGTGAACGGTGTCAGCAGCGAATATCAGGTCATGATCGACCACATGAACGGCAAGGACATCATGACTCTGTTCTTCGAAATCAACGAAGGCGCCAGCAAGGATGCCATGGAAGAGGTTGTCCGCTCCGTATTCAAGACCAGAATCGGTCTGCTGATCGAGCCCAAGGCCGTAACCATCGGAGAACTGCCCAGAAGCGAAAAGAAATCCACCCGTATCTAC
>JAFUQY010000338.1 GCA_017472105.1 Clostridia bacterium
GGAAAAAAGCCCGCGCTGATTACCTACGGCAAGTGCAGTCTGAGCCGGATCTATCTGGAACGGGATATGGATTATTTCCATTATGAAACCGGCGATATCGAAGAGGTCAATGCGAAAGCGGCGGAGCTGATTCTCCGGGACAAACATGATTTTATCCTGATTTACAACGGAAACTATGATTCCGTGATGCATAAGCACGGCCCCGAGAGTCCGGAAGCACTGGCGGAGCTCCGTCTGAACGCGCATATCTGCTCCGTGCTCTCACATCTCATCGAGAACAACTGGACGAATCACCGGACGCTGCTTGGGTTTGCGATGGATCACGGCTGTCATGAAATCGACGGCGGAGCAGGTTCCCACGGACTGGATATGGAAGAGGATCTGAACATCGTACACCTCTACCGTGCGATAATCGGGAGTGATGCAGAATGAAAGTATATGTAATCCGCCACGGCGAGAGTGAAAACAATGTAAAAAAGCACTGGACGGGCTGGATGGATGTTCCGCTGACCGAAAAGGGACGCATGCAGGCATCCCGCACAGCACGGTACCTCACCGATGTGCCGTTTGACCGGGTTTACGCGAGCGATCTGATCCGCGCCTGTGATACGGCGGAGCTTGCTCTTCCCGGATGCACGTACGAAAAATCCGCGCTCCTGCGTGAAATCAACGTCGGATCCCTCGCCGGACATCCGGTCAGCTGCCTGTCGGAAGAGGAGTACAAAAAAGCGCACGCTGACGGCTATGCAGAGTTCGGCGGTGAATCCAAAGCGGAGCTTCGTCAGAGAACTGCGGACTTCATGAAACTGCTGGAAAACTCGGGATGCGGCAATGTCGCGGTGTTCTGTCATGCCGGCTGGATCCGCACCATGCTCGATCTGGTCGTCGGAACACCCGTGAAGCAGAAATCCCTCCTATGCGGCAACTGCACCATCGGAATTTTCGAATTCACCGGTATCCACTGGCGCCTGCACAGCTGGATCAATCATGACTGAACGGCAGGCTCAATCAGAAAACAAAATTACCGGGTCGTCCTCTGCGGATAACCCGGTTTTTGCTTTGATTCTGTTGTTATACCCTTGCCGATGCCTGTCAGATTCCGCGCTCAACATGCACCGTCACCGAAAGATGGTGTTTTACTTTTTTCTCCGTCTCGAAATACACATGGTACTGCTGAGGCATGGTGACGCGGAATTTCTCGGGTACGCCTTCGTTGAGATCGACATCGTACCGGTCCGTAATCGTGCGGGAGACAAACTGAGCCGCATCGGGCGAGACCGTCATCATGCATCCGCCGCGTCTGACACGGAACCCGTCTTCCCACGCTTCCGGCTCGGAGAGCGTATGGAGCGCATAGGTGACAACAGCGGCATGATCGGCGGTAATTTCGTCTTCAATCACAACGGTACTGCCGTCTTTCACACGGAGCGTGCGGATCCAGCGTTTCAGCATGGGATAAGACGCCGACAGATCGAGAACTGCCGTACGGGAACCGTCTGCCGCAATCCCGCAGGAGAGAATCTCACCAGTGTGCCGGAAATCGCGGTAGTTCTGACCGACGCCGTCGATGAGAATGGCATTGTGCGCCTTGGTTGTGTTGAGCCAGTTCATGTGATGCGCGGTTCCGTATGCACGTCCGAAGTAGCCGGAAGGTGTCAGCAGAGCCGTACCGCCGCAGAACAGCGCAAAACTGCCGTTGTCGGGATGGCGGTGACTTCCGGGACCGAACCGGCTCGCGCGTGCCATGAGATGCAGGTCGTTTGCAGGGGATGTGTGATCGCTGTGCAGGCTGACAAATCCGGCATCCGTGAACGCATCGGCATCCGTGATCGGCTCGGTTCTGCCGGATGCTGTCGGGAATACCGGGAGAAACACATCCAGCAGATGCAGCTGAAACAGCTCCGGTGCGGCAAGGCTCCGTTCACAGGCGAGTGCATCGGCAAGTCCCGAAACCTGTGCGTAAATGCGGAACGGATTCTGCGCGAAGAACCCGGGCCATTCGGGAGACTCCGGCGTGCACCAGTAACCGTCGCCGAACGGGTGGATTTCGTAATGCGGCTGAGCGAAATGCAGGAGATACCGTGCAAAATTCCGGTAGAAGGGGCGGTCGAGATAGTTCCGTCCGGAATACCGTGCGACGGCGGAGAAAAACGGGAGATACCATTTGGTGTAGCTGGTGGAGTAGAACGTACCTTCCGCCCAGCTTCCGTCCGCACCGCCGTAGTACGGGAACATGCCGTTGTAGATCGTGAGTGCGGTGTTCAGCCAGTGCTTCAGCGTTTCTTCCGGTATGATTCCGGTGCCCCACAGGGTCAGTGCCGCTTCACCGAGATACGCCGGCAATCGTCCCGTGTGGGAGGAGGCGGGATTCTGGCTGTAATTGAGCGATGACAGACGGTTCTCGCACTGCGCGGCATACATCGCGACGGTCTCTCCCGCGTAACGCCGCTCCTTGTCCGTCATCAGCGGATACAGCAGATCGAATACTGCCGGGAAACAGCGTGCACAGCTCAGGCCGACTTCATCTCCCCACGGTCCGCAGAGGGAACAGGGTCCTGCCGGATTCCAGTCGCAGAGATGCAGGAACAGCTTTTTCGCGAACCGACCGGCGTCCTCGTCTTTCAGAAGATGATAGCCGAGCGCGCATGCGACGAGATTGCGGTCACAGTAGTCGCGGAAACGTCCGAAATACTCGCGGTACGGGAGCGCGGTTTCATCCGTGTGGAACATGGGACGTTCCGGCAGCCCGTCGAGGTAAGCCTGCGCAATGTTGCGGCGGAGTACGTCGAGCTCTTCCAGGCGGGAGTCGAGAATGGCGGGAATGTCGTTTTTTGTGAACAGATGGCGCGGACGCTCAGCCGGCAGTCCTTCTGATACCTGATCCGCTGTCGGACGTAGGAAGGGAATGGCGTCATCCGTCACGGTAAAACTCTGCAATCCGCGCAAAACTCCCGACTCCACGGCTTCGACATCCCAGAAATACGTGCCGGACGCGAAGAGAAAACCGGGAACGGCGGTGTTGCCCGTGGTTTCCGTGGAATAAACAACAGCACCCGACGCATCGGTGACCGTACAGCGGTACAGGACGGTGTCATGCCTGTCGGACGGAAGCGGGAGCCAGATCAGCGCGGGCGGATTCTCGGGCACGGATGCACCGTCACACGGAGACGGGAACACCTGCATGCCGTTTGTGCGCTCGAGAGGGAAGGATTCCTGTGTCATGATTCGGATACCTCCTGTGCGGAATTTGACGAAAACCAGATAGACTCACCGGTTTCGGGATCGATGCGTCCGACCTGCTTGGCGGGAATGCCTGCCATGATCGCGTAATCGGGTGTGCTGTGGGTGACGACCGCTCCGGCGCAGATGAGATTGGCACGTCCGATTTTCACGCCAGCCGTTACGGTAACGTTGCTTGCGAGCCATGAACCGTATCCGATGACGATGGAATTGTCGTAATCCTTTTCGGTGCGTGCGGAGAAATACCCGGTTGCCGGATCGAATTTGTGATTTCCCGCGGCGACGGAGCAGTGCGGCCCGATGAGAACGTGATCCTCGACGGTGACGTTGCCGTTCACGTAGACATAGAGCCCGAAAAAGATATCACTGCCGACCTGATCGACGGGAATGCGCAGGATGGCACCGGGAGCAACCTGGTTTCCGCGTCCTCCGATTCCGAGGCATTCGGCGCGGCGGCGGTTGTCTTCGGCATTGTCGGACATGGACGTCAGACGCACATATGCGGCGTATTCCTCATCGGAAAACTGCATTTTTCTGATATCGGTGGATTCCATAAGTTATACCTCATTCTAAGGTTGTTGGTATCATTATAACACAGATATCCGGCATGTTCAATGGATTTCGCGGCAGGTGAATTGAAAAAATAAGCCAAACATATTGACAGACATCTATGCGTATGCTATAATCAAAACATAGATAATCATCAATGTGAGGTGAAAATGATGCATGAAACCGACGCGGCGCAGATCTGCCGTGCACTGTCGGATACCAACCGCCTGAAGATTGTGAAGATGCTGACGGACGGCGAAAAATGCGGATGCAGACTGCTGGAAGCCTTTGAAATCACTCAGCCGACGCTGTCCCATCATATGAAAATTCTCGAATCCTGCGGACTTGTCAGGGGAGAACGCCGTGGGAAGTGGACGTACTATTCACTCTCCTGCGAAACGCTGCGGGAATTCAAGGCGTTTATCACATCGCTCGAATGCTGTAAGGAGGGCGAGGTAACATGAAAATGATGTGGGATTTCTTTCAGAATGAGATTCTCGGCATGCAGTGGCTCAGCCGTCTGATCGGTAAGGTGCTCGATGCAGCGGGACTGGATGTGACCGGCAGAATCGGCGGCAGTGTGCAGTTTTTCATTTATGATACCGTCAAGATCATGGTTCTGCTCGGCGTTCTGATCCTGATGATTTCGTACATCCAGAGCTATTTCCCGCCGGAGCGGACGAAAAAGATCCTCGGCAGATTCCACGGGATCGGCGCGAACAGCATTGCCGCACTGCTCGGTACGGTGACACCGTTCTGCTCCTGCTCGTCAATCCCGCTGTTCATCGGATTCACAAGTGCCGGACTGCCGCTCGGGGTGACGTTTTCGTTCCTGATTTCCTCACCGATGGTGGATCTCGGCAGCCTTGTTCTGCTGATGAGCATTTTTGGCTGGAAGGTTGCTCTTTTATACGTGGTGCTGGGACTGGTGATTGCCGTCATCGGCGGGACTCTGATCGAGAAAATGCACCTTGAAAATGAAGTTGAGGAATACATCCGCAGCGGGAAATCCGTTGATCTGCCGCAGGAGGAACTGCACTTCAGCGACCGCATCCGATACGCATGGGATCAGGTGGTTTCCACTGCGAAAAAGGTGTTCCCGTATGTGCTTCTCGGCGTGGGCATCGGGGCTGTGATCCACAACTGGATTCCTGAAGAGCTGATTGTCACAGTGCTCGGAAACCGCAATCCCTTCGGTGTCATCTTAGCCGCCATTGCCGGTGTGCCGATGTACGCGGATATTTTCGGTACCATCCCGATTGCGGAGGCTCTGCTGGCAAAAGGCGCGCTTCTCGGCGTTGTGCTGGCGTTTATGATGGGCGTTACCACGCTGTCCCTGCCGTCGATGATTATGCTCCGCAAGGCAGTCAAGCCGAAACTGCTGGGGATATTCATCGCAGTCTGTACGCTTGGAATTATCCTTGTGGGATATTTCTTCAATCTGATTCAACCGTTGATTTTATAATTCGGAGGTTACCCTATGGCACTGTTCGGTCTGATAAAGAAAAAGGAAGGAAAGAAAGCATGCACCTGTCCGGAGTCTGCGGGAAAACGACCCGTGAACGAGGACGGATGCCGTGTCAAGATACTCGGTGCAGGCTGTAAATCCTGTCACGCCATGTATGAGAACGCGCTGGAGACGGCAGGGAAGTACGGCTTATCTGATGAGGTGGCGTACATCACCGATATGCCGAAGATTACCGGCTACGGCGTGATGAAGCTGCCCGCACTTGTGATTGACGAAAAGGTGGTTTCGCAGGGCAGGGTGCTCAAAGCCGGTGAAATCGAAAATCTGATGAGAAAGGCGGGTGTGATCGATGGCTAAGAGAATTGCTGTTGTTGACAAAAAACGATGTGCCGCGTGCGGAGCCTGTCTTTCCGCCTGTCCGAAGGGCGCGGTATCCGTACACAAAGGCTGTTATGCCGTGATTTCTGCGGATGTCTGCGTCGGATGCGGCAAGTGCGGGAAGGTGTGTCCTGCGGGATGCATCACGGTAAAGGAGCGTGAGACAAATGAAGCGTAAGTGGTATGACTACCTCTGGATCTGGACGATTGTGTATTTCGCGCTCGGATTCTTCAATATTCTGTTCGCATGGCTCGGCATGATCGACTTCCTCGTTCCGCTGGGATTTGCCCTCTTCGGAGGGAATAAATACTTCTGCAACCGATTCTGCGGCAGGGGACAGCTCTTTGCAAAGCTCGGCGGCAGCTGCAAATGCTCCCGGAACAAGCCCACGCCGAACTGGATCGCATCGAAGTGGTTCCGGTACGGATTTCTTGTATTCTTCCTCACCATGTTCGGCGTGATGATCTTCAATACATACCTCGTCGCCGCCGGAGCGGAAAATCTGAAAGAAGCGCTCAAGCTCTTCTGGATGTTCCGCGTGCCGTGGGGATGGACGTACACTGCCGGCTCGGTCCCGGACTGGATCGCCCAGTTTGCGTTCGGGTTTTACAGCATGATGCTGACCTCCACGCTGATCGGACTGATCGTGATGGTGCTGTTCAGACCGCGGTCGTGGTGCGCCTTCTGCCCGATGGGAACGATGACGCAGATGATCTGCAAAATTAAAAACAGGGGTGAGAGGGAATGACTGCCCTCGGCTCCGATGAAACAGCTATATTAAAAATTCTGACGATAAAGGAGAACCAACCATGCCAAAACTCATCCACATCACGGATTTGTACCACCCGCACGCCGATCCCGACGACCACTTTGACCTTGCGCAGATTTTCGCTCTTGCAAAGAAAGGGGATATCGAGCTGTGTCAGGTCATCATCGACTGGCCGGCGTTCGATTTCCATGGCGATCCCGCACTTGCCGCCGTTGCACAGATGAATCTGCTGTCGGGCAGGAATGTTCCGGTGACCGTCGGTGCCGATATCGGCAGACTGCGCGGCAGACCGGAGCTCTGGAAGAATGCGTCTCCCGAGGACGTCAAGGCGGCTGACCGCATCCTCGAAATCCTCCGGAATTCTGACGAAAAAGTTTACATCACGATCGTCGGCGGATGTCTGGATACCGCGATTGCGCTCGCACGTGATCCCGATGCGTTCCGTGAAAAATGCGCCGGAATCGTTCTCAACGCCGGATCGGGCACGAATACCGAAAATCTGGAGTGGAACGTAAACCTCGGCAGAGTGGAGTACAGCGCGATTTTCTCCGCTCCCTGTCCGATTTACTGGAACCCGTGCTTTGACAACATCGAAACCGGTCAAGGCAGGTACAAAACCTACTGGAAATTCCCGATGAAGCGCGTGTTCTCCGAGGCGAGCAGCCGTCTCAACGCGTATTTTATCTACATGCTCACGAAGAATCCCGACGGAAAGTACCTGCGCGTTCTCGATCAGGCTGTCGATGAAACGGTTCTGACCGAATGGGGCGAGGCCGACCGGAACATGTGGTGCACCGGCTCAATCTTCGGCATTGCCGGTCTGACGGTGAGCATGGACGGAGAGATTCATCCCGCAGACGCATGCGCCGATCCCGTGTATTCCTACGAACCGATCCGCGTCTCCTGTGACGGAAACGGTGTGACGACGTGGGAAAGCCTTGAGGGAACCGGATGCACCGATGACACTGCCGCGCCGCGGTATATTTCCCGGATCAATGACGAAGAAAAGTACGCCGAAGCGATGACGAAAGCACTGGCGGAAATTCTGAAGCAGCTGTAAGCGGCAAACTGTCCGCAAATCCGTTCATTTCGGTGATATATTATCCTGTTGTAATCAAGTACCGCATAACTCCGGCAAATCCGGCGGATACTGAACCAATGACAGGAAAGGGAAGCGGAAATGAACAGAACGGGACAGAAACCCAAAACGGATCATACGCAGAAGAAGCGTGCGGAATACGAGCGGCTCTGGCTGACGTACTACAACGATACTCTATATGCGAAGGGAATCATCACGGAAGAGCAGCGGAACCGTATGCGGATACGGATCGTGAACCGCAGTGCCGCCGCGGGAAGATAACAGATGAAAGAGAGGATTGCAGACGCTTTCCTCTTTTTTTGTGTTTTTTTCGATGCGGCGAAATGGATGAAATATAAAAAATGTATGGTTTTTCCGGTGCTTTGGCATATATTTCCACGATTCCCGCAGGTTTTATGCCGAACTTTCATTGACATAAATTGCATTCGGTGTTATAATGTAATTTGAATAAAAGTGTAGGTTTATACGGAATTTGGAAGTTTTACGAC
>JAFUQY010000339.1 GCA_017472105.1 Clostridia bacterium
CGTTGCAGAGCCTGTGCCATGGCGGGAATGTTTTCCGGACGGGTCATGGTCATAGCGTAGCACGACACGAATATGCTGTCCTCCTGCACATCGAGGGCGGTTTCCGGGTACCAGCCTTTCACGAAGCGGATTCGCCCGTTGCAGAACGGCGGCGGAGCTTCTCCGGTGATGGGCAGATGATAGTTGTTCGTTTCCCGATCCTTCGTGCGCCAGTCGTTGAAGGAGAAGGAAAGATCCATGCCGGTATAGGACATTGCGCTGTAATTCACGAGCTGGAGTGCCTGATTGATGCCCTGACAGCCGATGTCGTAAATGTTCTTCACCCCGATGACGCGGCACAGGTCGAAGATTTTCGCGTACCGGAAGTTCACGGCGCGGTATTCCCGCAGCTTGTCGTTCAGGTACAGCTCCGGATCCTCTTCCGGGGTCTTCTCATACCGGGAGCGCAGACAGGTTTCCGGTTCCTCCGTCCCGAGCATGACCCGGCGGATTTCGTCCATGCGATCATCCGGCAGATCGTTCAGAAGCAGCTGATTTTCCGGCAGGAACAGCTTTGCGAGATTGTCCCGCCAAATTTTTGGATTGATTGCCATAGGTGCCTCCTTTTCTGGTGGATTCAGATTCAATATAGCATAAAACACATCGGATGTCAATCAACCGTTCCGGGAATCCGGGTGTGAATCCGTTGTCGAAATTCACGAAGTTTTTGTTCATAATTACTGCACAACGGAGAAATCACGCGGATGCCGCGGTGCATATTGACGGATGAAATTGTGTGTGTTAAAATTGCAGTACAGGGAAATCCTGAAAAAAGAAACAAATCCAACAGATAAAACGATACTGTTATGCCAGAAGGAGGCGATACCATGGCAGTGATGCACAAAGAGACATTCCAAATTTACCACGAAGACCAGACCTGCGTGCCGGATGGGTATGTGTACATAGATGAACTGATTGCTCCGACGATTGCGGTGCTGAATCAAAAAGGCTATACCACAAGATTCTGCTGCTCGGGACATCCCGAAAACGACTGGTTCAGCCTTGATCGCACAGAAGAATCGGGAGTCCAAACGTCGGCAAATCCGCTGAACGCATACATTGCGTTTGAAACGGGGATTGAGCTGCCCACCCTGCCCGAGGGATTTGAAACGGAGCGGAATGTTGTGTATGACAGACTGGTCATCCGGAAGTGGTACAAGGTGGAAAACGCGCACGACAACGAGTATTTTGAAAAGGCGCGGCAGATTCTTGATAGCATGAAAGAGCTGTATGAATGGGCGCTCACCCTGCCGGAGTTTGAGCAGAAATAAAACGAAAAAACAAATCCGAGAAAACGATACTGTTATGCCAAAAGGAGGCGATACCATGGCAGTGATGCACGAAGAAACATTCAAAATTTACCACGAAGACCAGACCTGCGTGCCGGATGGGTACGTGTATATAGATGAGCTGATTGCTCCGACGATTGCGGTGTTGAATCAAAAAGGCTACACGACAACGTTCTGCTGCGCGGGACATCCCGAAAACGACTGGTTTCTCATTGACGACGGCGAAGAATCAGGTTTCAGCGAATCGGGAAACGCGCGGAACGCTTATATTGCGTTTGCGAAAGGGATTGAACTGCCGTCCCTGCCCGGGGGATTTGAAACGGAGCGCTATGACTGGAATGACTTCAAACTGACCATCCGGAAGCGGTACGTGTTCGACGACGATTATTTTGAGAGAGCGCAGCAGATTCTTGAGACCATGAAAGAGCTGTATGAATGGGCGCTCACCCTGCCGGAATTTGGACGGAAGTAAAACAAAAAAACAGATACATTCCGATAAAACACTACTGTTATGCCAAAAGGAGGCGATATCATGGCAGTGATGCACAAAGAGACATTCCAAATCTACCACGAAGACCAGACCCGTGTGCCGGATGGGTATGTGTACATAGATGAACTGATTGCTCCGACGATTTCGGTGCTGAATCAAAAAGGCTATACCACAAGATTCTGCTGCTCGGGACATCCCGAAAACGATCGTTTCATCATTGATAAAGAAGAAGAATCGGGTTTCAGAAAAGGGTATAATAGCCTGAACGCGTACATTGCGTTTGAGACTGGGATCACACTGCCGTACCTTCCGGAGGGATTTGAGGAGTCGCAGAATCTCACGTATGACAGACCGGTCATCCGGAAGCACTATAAGGTGGAAAACGAGCACGACAACGAGTATTTTGAAAAAGCGCGGCAGATTCTCGATAGCATGAAAGAGCTGTATGAATGGGCACTCACCCTGCCGGAGTTTGATGCGAAATAACCCCGAAAACGAAAAAAGCCGACAGAATTCCTGCCGGTTTTTTTGTGTTTTTATTCAAACAGCGGAGTCGAGAAATACCGCTCTGCGGTGTCCGGGAGTACGGTGACTACCGTCTTGCCCCTGCCCAGCTTCTTCGCGAGACGGATTGCCGCCGCGACGTTGGTACCGCTGGAGATGCCGCACATGATGCCTTCCTTCGACGCCAGCTCCTTGGAAATGCGGATCGCTTCCTCGTCGGAGATGATGCAAGTGTCGTCGAAGATGTTCAGATTCAGAATTTCCGGGATTACGCCGTCGCCGATGCCCATTTGCAGATGCGTGCCGATGGAGCCGCCGGAGAGAATTGCCGCGTGTTCCGGTTCGACCGCCCAGATCGTGATGTCGGGATTTGCCGCCTTGAGCGTTTCGCCGATGCCGGTGATGGTGCCGCCCGTGCCGATGCCGGAGCAGAAGCCGTGGATGGGACCGTTTACGTCCTCGAGGATTTCGCGCGCGGTCTGATCCCGCTGGATTGCCGGGTTTGCGGGGTTTTCAAACTGCTGGGGCACGAAGACATTGGGATCCTCCGCCTTCATTTTCAGCGCGAGCGCGAGGCATTCTTCAATGCACTGACCGATGTTGCCCGCGTCGTGAACGAGAACAACCTCGGCACCGTAGTGCTGAACGAGCTTGCGGCGTTCTTCGGAGACGGAGTCGGGCATGATGATTTTCACCTTGTAGCCGCGTACTGCGCCGACGAGGGAGAGTCCGATGCCCTGATTGCCGCTGGTCGGCTCGACGATGACGGTGTCTTTGTGAATCAGTCCCTTATCTTCGGCGTCACGGATCATGTTGTACGCGGTGCGGGTTTTGATGGAGCCGCCGACGTTGAGACCCTCGAATTTCACAAGGATTTCCGCGCCGTCCTCGGGTGCGATATGCTGAAGCCGGATGATGGGCGTATGCCCCATGGCTTCGAGAATGTTGCTGCAGATCATATATGGGGTTCGCTTTCTGTATTGTGATGGATGTATTTTCTGATTTTATGCGTGAACAATTTATTATATCACAGATTCCGGGCGATTGCAAGAGAATTGGAAAAAATACACGCCGTATCCGGTATTTTCACAGATACGGCGCGGGACATGGGATATAGCTGTAGAATGCTGTTTTTCTGCCGTCAGCGTATCAAACGTTATTGTCTGTCATTCAGAGGGCGAAAATCACTGACAATCACAGCATAATCTCCCGCCCGAAGAATCTGTGCATGTTCGGAAAGGAGTAAAAAACGTCCGTGGTGTTCTTTGTGATTCAGGTGAAGGTTACTCATGAACGTTTTAACGTAAAATCTGCACAAATACTATGTTTGCAAATTGTTTGTTATAACAAAGTGAGTATTCTTCAGCCGAACAGGTAAGATAACCACGGACATATGCCGATCTGAATGGGACGTTCACAGATTCATCGGGCAGGATATTGGGCTTGAGTTGTTGGAATAGCCCGCCCTCTGAATGACAGAGATGGGCGTTTGGCGTACTGACGTATGAAGTGCAGCCGGAGTTTACTCACACATTTCCTTCGCGGCGCGGTAGAGGATCAGAAGCTCGCTGTCACTCATCGTCGTGGTACGGCCGCTGGAGTATTCGTAGTCGATCAGTTCCTTCATGTTCTGTACAACCGGCGAGCGCTTGTCAATGTTCGCAGCATCCTTGTCGGGACCGCGGTGCTTGATCCAGTATGCGAGCCCTGCCAGTCCGCTGTGGGAGTCGATGGCTACCTGCGCGGGACGGTTCAGGAGCTTTTCCGTGTTGAAAATGTTGTAAATCTCCTCGTCCTTCATCAGACCGTCCGCGTGGATGCCGGCTTTTGTGACGTTGAAGTCGCGGCCCACAAACGGCGTCTTCGGCGGGATGTTGTAGCCCATCTCGTTCCGGAAATATTCGCCGATTTCGGTGATGACCGTGGTGTCCATGCCGTCAGTCGTTCCGCGGAGGGATGCATATTCCATAATCATCGCTTCCAGAGGCGTGTTGCCGCAGCGTTCGCCGATGCCGAGCAGGGTGCAGTTCACGGAAGAACAGCCGTAGAGCCACGCCGTCGCACTGTTGGATACCGCCTTGTAGAAGTCGTTGTGACCGTGCCATTCCAGCATCTCGGACGGTACGCCCGCGTAGTGCGTCAGACCGTAGATGATGCCCGGAACGGATCTCGGAAGCGCGGCACCCGGGAAGGATACGCCGTAACCCATCGTGTCGCATGCGCGGATTTTGACCGGGATTCCGTACTGCTCGGAGAGAACCTGAAGTGCCTCCGCGAACGGAACGACAAAGCCGTAGAAGTCGGCGCGGGTGATATCCTCGAAGTGACAGCGCGGAGACATGCCCATGTCGAGAACTTCCTTGATGACGCCGAGGTATTTGTCAAGAGCGGACGCGCGGGTCAGCCCCATCTTGTTGTAAATGTGGTAGTCGGAGCAGGATACAAGAACGCCGGTTTCGCGGATGCCGAGGGATTTCACCAGCTGGAAGTCCTTCGTCGCCGCGCGGATCCACGTGGTGCATTCCGGGAATTCGTAGCCGAGCGCCTGGCATTCCTGAAGTGCCTCGCGGTCCTTTTCGGTGTACACGAAGAATTCGCACTGACGGATCAGACCCTTGGGGCCGCCGAGACGGTGCATCATGCGGTAGAGATCCGTGATCTGCTTGACTGTGAACGGCTCCTGTGCCTGCTGACCGTCGCGGAACGTCGTGTCGGTGATCCAGATGTGCTCCGGCATGCCGACCGGGACGAAACGGTGGTTGAACGATACGCGCGGAACGGATTCGTAGTCAAAGAGGAGGCGGTACAGATTGGGGTCGGGTCTCTCCTGAAGGGAATACCGGTACGCGGACTGCTCGATCAGATGCGTGGACTCGGAATATTCCACTTTTGTTTCATGCTCGCGGGTTTCGCTATGCACGGACGGTGTATATGATTTCATTTCTTCGTTTTGCATAATAATTGAACCTGACTTTCATAAAAACCGGGGATTTGCGGATTAATGCCAATATTATAGCACAGTATATGAAGGCTGTCAACGGTTTTGATGCAAGTTATAAAATAAAACGTACGCCGACACCTCAAAATCCTGAATAAAGATTCACCCTGACGCCGCCGCCCTTTTTCGGAGAAAGGTTGAAAAAACGTCGGGAGAGTGGTATAATGGGAAGGAAAGAAGAAAGAAGAAAGAATAATGATTAAATAATAAATAAGGCGGCTGACGTAAAGACCGGTTTGCGCCGCAGGCTGAAAGATTCATCGCCGGAAGTTTTGTTTGAACCGGCGGTCGGGGGCAAGCCCCAACCCTACGGTAAAACCGACGTTCCGTCAACAGAAACAGAATAAATCCAAACGCGCCGCAGGCTGAGTTTACCGAGGGAAATGAGTGTCCCGTGCGATAAAGTGGGTTCGCTCTACTAAATAGCTGCACATTGTTAAATCCCTCGCCCGGCGATAGAGGGTTCTCGCGCCCGCCGCGCAGGCGTTACAAATACGATTCGAAAAGCGGAGCTTTTCTACCATATAGATCCCTAACGCTTTAGGCAAAACAAAAATACTGTAATCCAAACTGAAAA
>JAFUQY010000340.1 GCA_017472105.1 Clostridia bacterium
CACAAAAAAGCACCGCAATCCCATGAATTCGGGAGAACGGTGCTTTCGTTTTGCTTACAGCTTGCTTCTGATGATCTTGCCGGAGGTAGTTTTCGGCAGTTCGTCCCGGAATACGACGATTCTCGGGTACTTGTAGGGTGCGGTATTCTTCTTGACGTAGTTCTGGATTTCCTTCTTCAGCTCGTCCGTGCCTTCGGTGCCCGCAGTGAGGACAATCGAAGCCTTGACAACCTGACCGCGCACTTCATCCGGTTCTGCGGATACGCCGCATTCGAGGACGTAGGGCAGTTCCATGATAACGTTTTCGATCTCGAAGGGACCGATGCGGTATCCGGAGGACTTGATGACGTCGTCGATTCGGCCCACATACCAGAGGAATCCGTCTTCATCGCGCCATGCGAGGTCGCCGGTGTGGTAGAATCCGTCGTGCCATGCTTCAGCCGTCTTTTCCGCGTCGCCGTAGTATCCCATGAACAGACCGCAGGGTGCGCCGTCGGCTGTGCGGATACAGATTTCGCCGTTTTCACCGTCAGCGGCTTCTTCTCCTTCGGGAGTGAGCAGGTGAATGTCGTAAATCGGGCAGGGCTGACCCATGGAGCCGAGCTTATGCGGTGCGCCGACGAGGTTTCCGATCATGCAGGTGGTTTCCGTCTGACCGAAGCCTTCCATGATCTGGAGTCCGGTTGCGGATTCGAACTGGCGGTAAACTTCGGGGTTGAGCGCTTCGCCGGCAGTGGACGCATGGGTGAGGGTGGAGAAATCGTACTTGGTGAGATCCTCCTTGATGAGCATGCGGTACATGGTCGGCGGTGCGCAGAAGGTCGTGATGCCGTATTTCTTGAACATGGGCATGATCTTCGATGCATCAAAGCGGTCGAAGTCATAAACGAACGTGGTTGCTTCACTCAGCCACTGACCGTAGAGCTTGCCCCACATGGATTTTGCCCAGCCGGTATCGGAGATCGTGAAGTGCAGACCGGTATCGGAGGAGTCCACGCAGTGCCAGTACTTCGCGGTATGGAAGTGACCGAGCGGGTATTTATGGTTATGCTGTGCGATCTTCGGGTAGCCGGTCGTGCCGGAGGTGAAGAACATGAGCAGAGGATCGCTGCCGCAGGGGCTCTGTTCGTTCCGTTCGAATTTGCCGGAGAACAGCTCGAATTCCTCGTTGAAGTCGTGCCAGCCGTCGCGCTTGACATCGGAGCCGGGTGCGTTGACGAGGATTCTGGTCTTGAGGCACTCGCAGTTTGCGGCGGCACGGTCAACATGATCCGCGGTTTCGCCGTCAGCGGTGCAGAGGATTGCCGTGATGCCAGCCGCATTGAAGCGGTATTCAAAGTCATGCTGAACGAGCTGATTGGGCGCGGGAATGGCAATGGCACCCAGCTTGTTCAGACCGAGCATCGCATACCAGTACTGGTAGTGACGCTTGAGAACGAGCATGACGCGGTCGCCCTTTCTGATGCCGAGGGACTTGAAGTAATTCGCGCACTGGGAGGATGCACGGGAAACCTGCTTGTAGGTGATGAACTTGTCGGTGACGCCGTCGTTCGCAACGTAGACCATCGCGAGCTTATCCGGACGCACCTTCGCCATTTCGTCGACGATATCGAATGCGAAGTTGAAGGTATCTTCGTTCTTGAAGGAAATCTTGGTAGGAGTGCCGTTTTCGTTGGTTTCGACGTCGATAAAGTTGTGCCACAGCGCGGTATCGGCGGAATCCTCACGCTTCGCGGATGCGGACTTGGATGCAACCTTCTTTTCAGCCATCTGACCCTCGGTCTGGGGCTTGAGAACGATCGCGTAGAAGCGGGTTCCCTCTTCCAGTGCGACCATGCCGTGCGGTGTGGAGGAGTCGTAATAAACGGAGTCGCCGGTCTTCAGAATTTCGCTGTGCTCGCCGATCTGGACCTTGAGGGTACCGCTGATGACGATGTCGCATTCCTGACCTTCGTGGGTGGTCATTTCGATGTCGGCGCGCGCCTTGTCGGGATCGTATTCCGCCTCAACGAAAAGGGGGTCGGAGATACGCTTCTTGAAGGACGGAGCGAGGTTGAAGTAGGTCAGACCGTGAGCCTGCTCGATCTTCTGTCCGCCGCCCGCCTTGGTGACGGTATAGCCCGCCAGCTTCGGGGATTTACCTTCGATGATATCGGTTACGTCGACATTGAACGCCAGCGCACAGCGATAAATGAACGCGAAGGTGAGGTTCATCTCGCCCCGTTCACAGCTCGCATATTCCTCCGGCGTTGTGTCAGTCTTGGCAGCCATTTCTTCAATGGTATAGCCCTCAATCTCGCGCAGTTCGGCGATACGGGAAGCCATGCCGTGGATCTTGAATTCCAGACCCGTGATGTTAGTTTTCATTTTAATATACCTCATTGATCCGGGACGTAAAAAAATCGCCCCAAAGATTACTTTGAGACGAACAGAAGTCCGCGGTACCACTCAAATTGCACCATAGGTGCCACTCAGGCTCAAACAAGCCGTATGCATTCACGCAGCAGTTACGGAAAGATTCTACTGACGCCTGAAATCCGGGGCGCGTTCTTTCTTTCAGCTTGGGAGCTACAGCATCGAACCTGCCGTCAGCGGCTCACACCGATGGTTTCGTCAATCGGAAACCGGTGCCGCATTCTCTGGAAACGGTGGAAGACACGATGCACTCTCCGTCATCGCTTTTCAAAGGGATATTTTATTTTACAATAGAATGGAGGATTTGTCAAGGTTTTTTGTGAAATTTCCAGAAATTTCGGGAAAGTTATGGTTTGCCTAAAGCGTTAGGGAGCTGATGTAGAAAAGCTCCGCTTTTCAATTGGATTTATTCGCCTGCGCGGCGGGCGCGAGAACCCTCCGCAGCCGGGCTCTCGATTCGGCTGCCAAGACGTTCCCTCTTGGATTTCCCGCCGCGGGCGCCATACCCGTGCAGTTTGAATTTTCAGCGAACCCACTTTATCGCAAGGGACACTCAGTTTCCTCGG
>JAFUQY010000341.1 GCA_017472105.1 Clostridia bacterium
CATGACATGAAAATCGCGCGGTGTCATTCCAGCTCCCTGTCCGCACTCAAGGGCATCCTCGACGAGCACGTTTCCTGACGCCCTGACAAATGCGTTTTCCGTGCTGTAAAAAACACGGAGGTGCGGCGAATGATGGGACGGGAACGGCATTTTGAATCACGAGGATTCCGTCTGATACGGACGGAGTCCTTTTTTTGGCAGATTCCGCGCAGATATGCGAAAAATGTCGCCGGAATACCTTGACAAAACAGCCGGACTGTGATAAACTTACTCTGTAACAGATAGAGGCGCACTGGATGAAAAGTAGACCGGATGCAAGAGACGCGCAGCTCGTTGTCCGGAGGAAAGGCATCGGTGCCGAAGACCGGAATTGCGTACTCCGGTTCTGGTTTGCGGGAATAAGATCCTGCCGACTGTCGCAGAATTGCGGAGTGCTATCGTCGGACCCGGGGGCAGAATTGCTGTTTTCCTATATCGTTCGTCAGCCGCAATGCCGGCTTTTTTTGTTACAGAATTGATTTTTTACCCATACAGGAGTTTATAATAATGAAGAAAACCATTTTTACCGGCGCGGCTACCGCTCTGATCACACCTCTCACCGAAACCGGCGTTGACTACGAAGCATTCGGCAGACTCATCGACTGGCAGATCGACGAAGGCATCGACGCTCTCGTTGTCTGCGGCACCACCGGCGAATCCTCCACCCTCACCGACGAGGAACACCGCAAGTGCATCGCGTACTGCGTGGAACGTGCCAACAAGAGAGTTCCCGTCATCGCAGGTACCGGCTCCAATGAACTGGCATACGCGCTTGAGCTGACCAGATTCGCCGGAGATGTCGGTGCGGATGCGGCTCTCGTCGTAACTCCCTACTACAATAAGGCTACCCAGAAGGGTCTTGTCTACATGTATCAGACCATCGCGGAAGCAAGCGAAATCCCGCTGATCCTGTACAACGTACCCTCCAGAACCGGCGTGAACATCGAACCCGCAACCTACGAAGCCCTCGCGGATCACGAAAACATCGCCGCATTCAAGGAAGCGAACGGCAACATTTCCAAGATCGTTGCGACCATGCAGCTCGTCCGCGATAAGCTCGACATGTACTCCGGCAACGACGACCAGATTGTTCCTCTCATGTCCCTCGGCGGAAGCGGCGTCATCTCCGTGCTCTCCAACCTGCTCCCGAAGCAGACCTCCGAAATGTGCAAGAAGTTCATGGCGGGTGACGTGAAGGGTGCGGCTGAAATGCAGTTCAAGTACCACAATCTCATCGACCTTCTGTTCTGCGAAGTCAACCCGATTCCCGTCAAGGCGGCGATGGCGGCGATGGGATGGTGCGAAGATTTCCTGAGACTGCCCCTGACCAAGATGGAAGACAGCAACAAGGGCAAGATGCTCGTTGAAATGCAGCGTCACGGCCTGATCTGAGTCAAAAAGGATTGAAGAATATGAAGATTATTATGAACGGCGCAGGAGGACGTCTCGGACAGCTCATCTGCGAGGTTTTTGAAGAATCCGAACACGAAATTGCCGCAATGATTGACAAAAAGGGCGGTGAAGGCTATCTCACTGACCTGACGGACTATACCGGCGACGCGGATCTCATCATTGATGCATCCCATCACACCGGAACCCACGACCTTCTCACCTACGCCATCGGCAGAAATCTCCCCGTCATCGTCTGCACCACCGGTCAGGATGACGCGGAAAAGGCGGAAATCAAGGCGGCATCGGACAAAATTCCCATGTTCTTCTCGGCGAACATGTCCCTCGGCGTGGCGACTCTTGTGAATCTCGCAAAGCAGACCGCAGCTCTCTTCCCGAACGCGGATATCGAAATCGTCGAGCAGCACCACAACCGCAAGCTCGATGCTCCCAGCGGAACTGCGCTCATGATCGCGGAGGCACTGTGCGAAGTTCGTCCCGACGCGCAGATCGTCGAAGGCAGAGCCGGTCAGCACAAGAGAGAAAAGAACGAAATCGGCATCGCGTCCCTCCGTCTCGGCAGTGTGGTCGGCATCCACGAAGTCATCGTTTCCACCGAAAGCCAGACCATCACCTTAAAGCACGAGGCGCATTCCCGCAAGCTCTTTGCCGAAGGTGCGCTCTCCGCGGCGGAATTCATGCTCGGCAAACCCGCTGGCATGTACACGATGAACGAGATGACAAAGGCATGACGAAATAAACCAAAGGAACACTGATATGCTTCACGATAACATCGGAATCGGAGAGAACGGGCATCTGACCTTCGCGGGTATGGACACCGTCGCTCTCTGCGAACAATACGGAACACCCCTGATGCTTCTGGATGAAAACCGCGTGCGGAACAACATGTCCGTCTACGTCAACGCCATGAAGAAGCACTTCACGGGGAATTCCCATCCGCTTCTCGCAAGCAAGGCGCTGTGCTTCAAGGGAATCTACAAAATCGCGGCGGAGGAAGGCATGTACACCGACATCGTCTCAGCAGGCGAGCTGTACGTGGCAAATGCCGCCGGATTCCCCATGCAGAACGCGTTCTTCCACGGCTCAAACAAGACCGACGCGATGATCTCCATGGCAATGGATATGGGACTGGGCTGGTTCATCGTCGACAACCGTGAGGAGCTGGACGAAATCAACCGTCAGGCTGCGGAGAGAGGAATCTGTCAGAACATTCTTCTCCGGCTGTCCCCCGGAATTGACCCGCACACTCACGCGAAAATCAGCACCGGCAAGGTTGACTCCAAGTTCGGCACGGCGATCGAAACCGGACAGGCGGAAGAGCTCATCCGGTACACGCTGACGCTCGCGAATGTAAAGCTGAACGGCTTCCACTGCCACATCGGCTCCCAGATTTTCGAGATCGAGCCCTTCTGCGACGCGGCGGATATCATGCTCGCGTTCATGGCGCACATCGAGAAGACCTGCGGCGTGAGACTGCCGATTCTCAACCTCGGCGGCGGTTTCGGCGTGCGCTACGTGGAGGACGACCCCGTGATCGACTACGAAAAGAACATCGCCGAAATCGCGTCCCATCTGCGTGCGAAATCCGCCGAATGCGGGATTGAGATGCCCGACATTCTCATGGAACCCGGACGGAGCATCGTTGCGGATGCGGGCATGACCCTCTACACGGTGGGAAGCGTCAAGACCATCACCGGATACAAGTCCTACGTCTCCATCGACGGCGGCATGACGGACAACCCGCGATATGCCCTCTACGGCTCGAAGTACACGGTGCTCAACGCCGATCACGCTGACCGGGAAAAGGATTTCGTCTGCACCATCGCCGGATGCTGCTGCGAAAGCGGGGACCTGATTCAGGAGGATGTCGCCATTGCCAAGCCCGTGCGCGGTGAGCACATCTCCGTCTGCGTGACCGGTGCGTACAACTACGCGATGTCGTCCAACTACAACAAGGTTCCGCGCCCGCCGATCGTGATGCTCAGAGACGGCAGGTCCAGAATCGCAGTCCGCCGTGAGACCTTTGCGGATCTTGTGGCGTATGACGCGGAGTGAATCTGCAATAAATTGAACACAAACCGCTGGTTTTTCATGAAATCGGCGGTTTTTCTGTTGATTGCGCAGCGGATCCGTGGTATAATCAAAGAAAAAACAACGGAGGCAATCATGGAATTCAGAGAATTACTGTACAAACGGCGCAGCATCCGCTCGTTCACGGGAGAGAAAATGACCCGGAGCCAGCTCGGTTACATCCTTGAAGCGGCAACCCGCGCACCGTCCGCGTGCAATTACCAGTCGTGGCATTTCACAGTCATCGTCGGGGAAGAGAACATCGCGGGACTGTATCCGGAAATCTACCGCGGTGAGTGGATCAGGAACGCGTCTGCGGTGATTGTGGTGCAGGCGGATGACACGAAGATTACGGAACGCTTCGGAGACAGGGGACGAGAGCTTTTCGCATTGCAGGATACGGCGTGCGCGATGAACAATATTCTCCTTGCGGCTGCGGATATCGGCTTCGGCGGATGCTTCATCGGCGCGTTTGATGAGGACAGGTGTACGGAGCTGCTCGGACTGAAATACCGTCCCGTGGCGATTGCGGCTCTCGGAAAACCGACTGCGGAACCCGTTCTGCGCGAAAGAAAGCCGATGGATGACGTCGTCGACTGGATCGGTGAGCCCATTGAGGACGGCGAATGCACTGAAACTCCCGCTGACAGACCGTTTGAAATCAGCGATGCCCGTCTGCCGGGTGCGAAATTCACCAATCTTGATCTTGGCGGTGCTGTGTTTGACGACGTGAACCTCGGCGGCGCTGTACTGAACAATATTAACCTTTCCGGCGCGAAATACACTGATATCAATATGAGCGGCGCGTCGTTCACGGGCATGACTATGGCGGGATCTTCGTTCGGATGCGTCGACATGCAGAACTGCCGGTTCGAAAATCCCGACTTCACCGGATCGGTGTTCAGAAACTGTACACTGAAGAATATTACCATCGAGAACTGCGAGCTTGACGGCATCACCGTCGACGGCAGGGCGATTGAACTGTAACACGAAGCAGCATCGGAAACGGTGCTGTTTTCACGTTATGCGTGAGGAATTCCCGTACAGCTTGCTTGATCCGCGGGCGTGGGTATGATATAATGAAAGAAAAACGGGGGACGGAATATGAAACAGCAATTTGCCGGGACTTTGAAACAGCTGCGGAAAGCGCGCGGAGTGACCCAGAGTGAGCTTGCGGCGGCGTTTTCCGTGTCATCACAGTCGGTCAGCCGTTGGGAAAACGGTCAGTCCTACCCGGACATCGAGCAGTTTCCCATGATTGCGGACTATTTCGGTGTGACGCTTGACGAGCTGATGGGACGGACTGCTCCTGCGAACAGTGAGGATGAACTGCGCCGCATTCTGCGGGAAGAGGACACGACGAATATCAATGTGCGCCGGAAGATCCGGGAGCTTTACGGAGAATTCGCGCATGCCGATCCGGAGCACTACGCCATCAACTATTTCCGGGAGTCCGCGCATCTCCGGCGTGACGGATTCTGCTGGGAGAGTGATGTCGAGGATGCGCGGGAGCTTTGCCGTCAGATGCTTGAAACATGCTCCGGCGACCGTCTTCCCACCCGGCTTGTCACCATTCTGATGCACGAGGATGAGGACAAGCTCGCTGTGTGGAAGCCGTACATCACGAACGACTACAATCTCGCCGCGTGGGATGACCTTCTTCTGATGCGGTATTTCGTAAGCAGTTCGGATGCATGGGAAAAACAGAGGCAGACCGTGCTGTACCGGACACTGGAGAAGGCGATCTATCTGCTGGCGAACGATATCCCGCTTCCGGACGGACAGAGTCAGCGGTTCAACAGCTATGTTTTCGGCGGACTGCACGACGTGCCGCATTACCGGCGGATACTGGCACTGATCGATCTGTTTTCGACGGTGACGGACGACTTGTTCCTCAGGGAGCGGATTTATACGGAAATCCGTCTGGCGGCGGCTCTTGCGGCTTCGGGGAATGCGGACAACGCGGCGGCGCTTCTGACGACTGTGCTGGATCATCTCCGGCAGCTTTTCGATGCCAGACGGGAGAAAATGCGCGGATCGGTCCCACAGCTCGCCCTGATTGAGGAAGAAAGACCGCGGTATTCTGTGACCAACGCGGCGGATGACATCTTGGTGACGGCAAAGCGGCATGAATTTGACTCTGTCCGTGGAGATGAGCGGCTCTGTGAGCTGATTGCATTTGCGGAAAGCATCCGGAACGCGGAGGAGTGGGATGAATTTCCGGGACTGATCCAAAGTGCACGGGAAAAAGCAAAGGAACTGCATCTTTCCGGAATCACGGACGGGACGGAGGTCATTGTGCTGAGAACCGATGGCGGTCGGGAGTACACCGCTGTGATCCACGATCCCATTGCGGAAGACGACAGCGAAGAGAACGCCCTCATGGACAGCCTGCGGGAAAACGGTGACACCCGGATTACGCGGATTGTCTGCATTGTGGCGGAAAACGGCGGACTTGAGATGATTTCGTACCGCATGATGGAGAAATTCGCGCGGCTGAATCGGGAAAACCGGAATGCCGAAATCATCCTCGCAGGCAAAACCGGCACCCATATCCGCCGTCTGGAGGAAATCTGCACGAAATTGTTTCAATAAATGATATAACTCAAAACACCTGTCCGATGCGTTCCATGCAAGTCAGACAGGTGTTTTCGTTCAGTTCCACACATTTTCGTACGTCCGGTTCGTGCCGGAGAAGTAGATTGTGTCCTTGTGTTCGTACAGCGTGAGATTTTTACTCTCCCCGGTTGCGGCGTCGGTCAGGCGGTAGTAGTAATGCCCGTCGTACCAGTCGTAACCGAAATCCTCGACCGTGTACCGCGCGGGATCGACGTGAGTCTCCATGCACGAGTCAAGCTGACGCTTTGCGATGAGCGCGGAGACCGGATTGCCGTAGATGGCGTTCACCGGCACGAACAGGACGGCAAGCAGGAGAAAAGCCGCAATTCCCGCGCCGATTCTGTGACCGGCTGATCCGCGGAAGACATGCCTCACGAACGCGCCGACGCCGAATCCGAGCAGA
>JAFUQY010000342.1 GCA_017472105.1 Clostridia bacterium
CAAAGACGAATGCGGCTGCGGTCACTGCGGTCACGACCACGATCATGAGCATGACCACGACCATGATGACGACGATGATGACCACGACCACGACCACGACCACGGAGACAATGACGGGGAATCCTTCCGTCCGCGGGTGATCCGCATTGCCGCAGGTGCTGCGGTGTATCTCTGCGGCGTCATTCTCGGTGAGCGTTTCGGGACTCTTCCGCACATCCTCATCATCGCGGCGGCGTATGTCATCCTCGGATACGACGTGGTCATCCGTGCACTGCGGAATCTGTTCCGTGGACGTGTGTTCGACGAAAATTTCCTCATGACGCTCTCGACGGTCTGCGCGTTCCTCATCGGAAGTACCACGGAAGCGGCGGCGGTCATGCTGTTCTACCAGATCGGCGAGCTGTTCCAGGATATGGCAGTCGACAGATCCCGCCGCTCGATTACGGAGCTCATGGACATCCGACCGGACACGGCGACGGTTCTGCGCGGCGGAGAATGGCTGACGGTGCATCCCGATGACGCCGCAGTCGGTGAGACAGTGATGGTCAGACCCGGCGAAAAAATCCCGCTCGACGGCGATATTCTCGAGGGCAGATCCCATCTCGATACCCGCGCACTGACGGGTGAAAGTGTCCCGCGCGAGGTGTGCGAAGGCGACCACGTGCTGTCCGGATGCGTCAACGGGGACGGCGTGCTGAAAATCCGCGTGACCCATGCGTTTGCGCAGTCGACGGCGTCGCGGATTCTCGAACTGACGAAAAACGCCGCCTCCCGCAAGGCGAAAAGCGAGAAATTCATCACCCGGTTCGCACGCTGGTACACACCCGCCGTCGTGGTGTTCGCGTTCCTCCTCGCCGTGATTCCGCCGCTCTTTGACGGACAGTGGGCAAACTGGATCCGCCGCGGATGCGTGACGCTCGTTGTGTCGTGTCCCTGCGCGCTGGTCATTTCCGTTCCGCTGACGTTCTTCGGCGGGATCGGTGCGGCATCGAAAAAAGGCGTGCTCGTGAAGGGCTCGTGCTGGCTGGAAACACTGGATCAGGTGAAAACCGTCGTGTTTGACAAAACCGGAACGATCACCGAGGGCGTGTTCGATGTGGTTTCGGTTCAACCTGAGGACGGCGTGACGGCGGATGAACTGATGAACCTCGCCCTTCACGCGGAGCATTATTCCGACCATCCCATCGCAAAATCCGTTCGCAGATGTGCCGGTGCTGCCGCGGATGAAGCCAAGCTCGCGGATTACCGGGAAATTTTCGGTCACGGCATCCGGGTTCTGTACGATGACGCGGAGCTTCTTGCCGGAAACGAACGGCTCATGGAGCAGTACGGCGTGAACTTCACCCCTGCGGAAGACGTCGGAACGCATCTATACATTGCATACCGCGGCAGATTCATGGGTTCCCTCACCGCCGCCGACCGCATGAAGCCGCATGTGCGCGAAACAATTGCAGACCTCAAACACATGGGCGTGGAAAAAACGGTCATGCTCACCGGGGACGACGCTGTGATTGCCGGAAACGTGGCGTCGGATGCGGGAATTGACGAGTTCTACGCCGGACTTCTGCCGGATGACAAGCTGAATCTGCTGGAAAAGCTGATGACGGACGGAAAAACCACGGCGTTCATCGGAGATGGCATCAATGACGCTCCTGCGCTTGCCCGTGCGGATGTCGGGATCGCAATGGCTGGACTTGACGCCGCAATGGAGGCAGGGGACGTGGTTCTGATGAACAGCGATCCCGCCGCAATCACGGAGGCCGTGAGAATCGCCCGCAGAACCCGCCGGATCGTGACGCAGAACATCGTCTTCTCGCTCGCCGTCAAGGGTGTGTTCATCATCCTCGGCGCCATCGGTATCTCCGGCATGTGGGAAGCAGTGTTCGGGGACGTCGGCGTGATGGTGATTGCTGTCCTCAACGCGATGCGGATCCTGCGTAACAAATAAAACCTTGCAAATTCGGCGCACCTGTGTTATCATGTAGAAAAACGGAGGTGCGCCATGCTTGTTTCTGTAAACCGATTCACGGATGCGGTCTGCGCGGTTGTCCCGGACTGTACCGTGTATCTCACCGGATCTGCCGCCGCGGGTGACTATCGCCATGGCTGGTCGGACATTGATATGCTCTTTCTCACGCGCACGGAGCTGACCGCGGATACGGCTTCGGCTCTCGTGAATCTCAGACAGACATACGCGGATGACCCGTATATCCCGAGAATTGAGGGCGGAATTGTGTCAGCGGACGCGTTTCTCAGCGGTGCGGAGACTGTCGCGGTCTATTGGGGAACGTCCGGTCAGCGGATCTGCGGCGGATACACAAGCGACTGCTTTACGCTCGCACAGGCGGAAAACTGGATCTGCCTGCGCGGTGAGGATGTGCGTCACAGGATTCCGATGCCGTCACCGGATGCACTGTACGCCGGCGTGAAGCGTCACTGGGAGACAATCCGGGACTACGCCGCGCGGACGCAGAATCCCATGTACCGGTGCGGCTGGATGCTCGACATTGCGCGGTGCCTGTACACGCTGAAAACCGGACGGGTTGCCGCGAAAACGTACGCAGGAGAATATGCACTGCGGAACGGGTGGTGTCCCGATGCGGATGCACTCCGGGATGCGCTGGCGGTGCGGTACGATCCTTCCCGGACGAGGCACATCACCGACGAAGCCATCGCGGACTTCAATGCCGTACTCGGGGACGCACTGACGAAAGGAATGAAACCATGACCGACGAAATCCGACACCTGATGCGCCGCGCGGGACTTGGGAAGCTGATCCGTGACCCGGAAGTTCTCACCGGCGGGCATCTCCACCGCATGTTCGGCGTCACAACGGAGCGCGGCAGATTCGCCGTCAAACAGCTCAACCCGGAAATTATGGCACGCCCCGATGCGATGGACAATTTCATCCGTTCCGAGGAGATTGCGCACATGGCATCTTCGGTGATTCCTGCATGTGCCGCAGTTATCGTGGACGGCTGTCCCGTTGTGCATCTGGAGCACCGGTGGATGATATTTCCGCATATAGACGGCGTCACGGTCCCGGACACGGAAATCACAGCGGAAATGGCGCACAAGATCGGCGGAATTCTCGCAAAGCTCCACGGAATGACGGCACTGCCCGATGAAACTGCGGATCAGCGGCGCATCCGTGTCTGGCGGGAAGAGGACGATCCCAGGCATTTTCAGCTGTACAACCGCTGGGAATCGCTTCGTGTGCGGAAAATCTGCGGCAGAACCGTCCTCAGTCACCGCGATCTGGAGCCGAAAAACATCCTGTGGCAGAGCGGAAATCCGACTCTCATCGACTGGGAAGCCGCCGGAAAAACCAACGCCGCAGAGGATCTCTTCACGACCGCGCTGTACCATTCCCGGACACCGGACGGCATTTCAGCGGAGCGGTTCGGCGCGTTCTTCCGGGGTTACTTCACCATCGCATCCGCGGCGGATTTTGCCGGATGTGACTGGGATGCGGTGTCGCGGTGTTACTATGATCTCACGGACTGGCTGGCGTACAATCTGACCCGCGAAGACCGGGAACTGGGACTTGAGCAGGCAGAATGGGCGCGGAATGAGCTGATCCGGTTCGATGACGCACGGCAGACGCTTCTCGGATGCATCCGGGATTTAACGGATATGACGTAATTCGTAACACAATCGACTTGAATTTGCCGGCAGATTCTGCTATACTGATACAAGCAAAGCAAAAGGACGGAATCGAGACGAAATGGAAGACAACAGAAACAAAAGCCCGCAGAATCCGGGAGAGAACGAATCCAACGCGGCAAAACGGATCCGGATGCTCGGCGAGGAAGTCGGAGAAGATACTCCGGTTGACGAAAAGGAAATCAACAAATGGGAAAACTTCTGGTACCACCACAAGTGGAAGGTCATCATCATCGGATTTTTCTCCTTTATGATTATCACGGCGACGGCACAGTTCATCGGTCAGCAGAACCCGGACGTGAATCTGATGTACTCCGGCCCGGATTATATCACGCCGAATCAGAATCAGGCGTTTTGCAGTGTGCTCGAGCAGCTGATGCCCGACTACAACGGGGACGGTGAGCTCTACGCACAGCTGAACGATCTGGTGTACCTGACCGCCGGACAGCTCGCGGTAAAGGAAGCTGAGGCACTGGAATACGGCGACACCTACTCCATCGACCGGACGGCAAACCGACAGGCGGAGGAGCGCTTCACGTACGAAATCTTCGGTGCGGAGTCTCCCTTGTGCATTCTCGCGCAGGATCAGTACGACATGGTCAAGGGCGAGGGCGGATTCATGCCCCTGAAGGAGCTTTACGAGGACGGCGAATACACCGACCCCGACGGCGCCATCGACGATTACGGCGTGCGTCTGAAGGAAACGAAGCTGGGGAAGTTCTACGACTCGGTCAAAATATTCCCGGATGACGCGGTGCTCTGCCTGAGACGCGTTCCCACGATGTCTGCAATCACGGGCAGGGAAAAAGCAGAAATCAAGCATGAATACCACAAGGACATCTTCCGCCGGATTCTCGCGTTTGAGTATCCCGAAGGCTATGTCGAACCGGCAGAAACGGACGCTGACGCATGATGGATATCACGCTGAAACCGCTGATGCTGTCTGACTGCACAGACGATCTTCTCCTGCATTTCCGGCATTGCAAAGCGATCAGAAAACAGTGGATCCGCTCGGGTAAGGACTGGATTCTGACGGAAAAAACGGATGTGCGTCAATGGTCGGATGAGAAGAAGCACTGGATTCCGTCGTATCTGAAAGCACAGCTTGAGCGGAACGGATCGGTGACCGGGGCTTATGACGGTGCTGTGCTTGTCGGATTTTCTGCAGTGGACGGTGAACTGTACGAAGGATACGCCAATCTGACCATGTTGTTTGTGGACGACGAAAAACAGGGATTGGGAATTGGCAGACTTCTGTTCCGTGCGGCATGTGAAGCGGCAGCAGGACTCGGTGCGGATCGCCTGTACATCTCTGCTATTCCGTCCGTGGAAACTGTCGCGTTCTATCAGGCTGTCGGATGCCGTGACGTGGAAGTACTTGAGCCGTTCGTCGATACGGAATTTGATCGCCCTATGGCAATTGATCTGAAATAACAAAAAACGGAGCATCCCATTTTTCAGTGGGACGTTCCGTTTTCTCGTTTTACAGGGATTCTGCCGCCGCGACGTATTTTCTCGCCAGAGCGGTGATGGCGGCGTAGTCTCCCGCTTTGATTTTTTCCTTGTTCAC
>JAFUQY010000343.1 GCA_017472105.1 Clostridia bacterium
GATCATGCGGCTGGTGTTGTACAAGCCGTCCTGTCCGAGCGTTGTGATGTACCCGGGAGAGGCGGGATCGGACACATCAAAGATATCGAGATAGGTTCTGTTTTCGTCCCTGTCCGGTTCGCGCTGCCAGTTGTAGTATGTGCGGACAATCCCGAGCCGGTCACCGGAAATGTAGAGTTCCTTCGCCGTCTCGTTTTCCAGTTCATCGAGAAACACGTTTCCTCCGTCCCAGTCCCAGCCGCAGTATTCATAATCCACAGCGACCGTCGTGCGCGAGAGAACCTTCGTGTCATCCCCGTCTGCCGAGAGGATCACCAGCTCTTCGGAATTCTTCAATATATAAATGTACTCCCCGTCGGTTTTCACGATGTCGCCCTCATCCACGTCATCAAGCTGGGTGTTGGTGAGGGAATACATCTCGTCCGCTGTGTAGACCCTGCCGCCGTCGTTTCCGGTCTGCTCTTCGGCTTCGTAGATGATTTCGGACTCCGTCTGCGGAACGGCAAGCGGTGCTCCGGTTTCGACGATTTCCAGCTCGAGCGCCTCCTCGTAGGACACGCCGTACCAGTCCGCTTCGCGCAGTGCACGGTTGATTTCCGCGTAGCTTGCCGGGATTACCATCGTCACCGTGCCGTCGTCGTCTTCGTCCGTGCCGGGATTTTCTTCGGCGGGCGGCTGAATCGGAATCTCAGGCTCGGTTTCGTCACTTTCCGCGGGATCTTCGCCGAGGACGATGGTAATTTCCTCCGGTTCCGTCTCCGGGACTGCGGATTTTGTTTCGTCCTGCTGTGCGGTGTCGGATGCGGGTTCTGTCTCAGCCGGTGTTTCCTCCGGGAGAACCGTATCCTCCGCAGGTTCGGTTTCCGCCGTTTCCATGACGCACGACGGGAGACACGCGGCGAGACAGAACAGCAGAATTGCCAGTGCTTTTTTCATATTCCATACCTCCGTTTCCGGTTTGCGGGATGCTTTTATACATAAGACGTTCCGGGGACTGCAAAAGTTCCGGAATTTCGGAAAAACTTTCAGATTCGGGGATTTTTTTTGAAAAAGATTGTAAAGTTTGCTGATTTATGTATTGAATTTCAATTTTAAATCTGGTATAATAAAGAAAGTGAAAAAATCATTATAATGGAGATTTTATGAAACGTTCCGCACTTCTGCTCCTCATCCCCGCTGCGGCTCTTTTGTTATCCTCCTGCAATGCCGAAGCGGAAGAAAGCCGTTCCGTACGCGTCATGCTCACGGAAAACGAACACTACACGATCACCAGTGAAAACCCCGTTCTCATTCCCGCCGGTCAGGACGCTGTCTTCCAGGTTGAAATGGAAGAAGATTACGTCGTTACTGAGCTTTCCGACGGTGCAACCTACAAGGACGGTGTCGTCACCCTGCCCTACGCACAGTATCCCACCACCATCGATACGGTTGCCAAAATTCCCGAATACTACTGGTTCGAATACCGCTATACGCCCAAGGAAGGCACCATCCAGACCTCCCTGCCGACCGATAAATACATGGAAGGCACCGAGATCACTGTAACGGCGGTTCCCGCGGAAGGCAGTTACTTCCTCGGCTTCTCCTTCGACAAGTATCTGTCCGAGGGCGGCACCATCGTTTCCACCGATCCGGTCTTCACCTTCAAGATGGACGACGACATTACCATTTATCCCAACTATGTCGGCGCCAACACCTTCATGCTCCAGTATGACGGCAACGGCGGCACCATCAACGGCTCCGAAACAGCGATTTCCACCAACTCCTCCGAGTTCTACTACTGCCCCAACACTCTGCTGAACCAGGGTCAGTTTGAACGCGAGGGCTACGTTCTTCTCGGCTTCAACACCGAGGCTGACGGCTCCGGCGAATTCTACGGTCCCGGCTGGAACGTTGTGATGGATGAAGGGGAGTCCGTCAAGAAGCTCTACTGCCAGTGGGTTCCCGTAACTCCCGAAGAGGACTTTGATTTCAAGATTTCCGCCAGGGGCAAAGTTACTGTCAACGGCTACAACGGCGACGATGAATTCGTGGTCATTCCCGAAACTTTCCAGGGCAAGCCTGTTGAAACCATCGCAAAGCTCGCGTTTGAAGGCTGCACTTTCAAGAGCGTCTACATCACCAGAAATGTCAATGAAATCATCCAGACCGCTTTCAAGGACTGTGCAAATCTCGAAAGCGTTTATCTGACCGACAACATCACCCAAATGACCGACAAGACCTTCCCGGGCTGTGACAATTACAAGACCCTGTACATCCTCGGCTGTCAGGATCCCGAGTACGCTTATGCGGAAGGCGGCGTTGCGGGCGTCAAGATCGAACGTCTGATGACGCACGCGGATGACAAGAAGATCATCGTCATCTCCGGTTCCTCTTCCCTCTACGGTCTGTCCACTCCTCAGCTTGAAGAAGAAATGGGCGGCGAATACACCGTTATCAACCTCGGTATCCATGCAAATACTCCCGCAGTCTTCTTCATGGATCTCGTTTCCGCTTACACCAAGGAAGGCGACCTCGTCATCA
>JAFUQY010000344.1 GCA_017472105.1 Clostridia bacterium
ACCGCCGGTACGTCCGAAGAAGTGTACGGGACGCTTGCCGTTTACTGCCAGACGGACGTCGTCAACCATCTGACCCATGGACATTTCCACGGAGAGGAACGCCTTTGCGCTGTCAGCCATTTCGCCGAGCTTTGCCTTCGGGAAGGGCCAGAGCGTGATGGGACGGAGCAGACCGACCTTGAGACCGGACTTTCTGACTTCGGTGATGGCACTCTTGCAGATTCTTGCGGTGATGCCGTATGCAACCAGAACGATGTCCGCGTCCTCGGTCATGAATTCCTCATACTTGACCTCGTTTGCTTCGACCTGTTCGTATCTCTTGTAGCGTTCGCGTACGGAATCTTCGAGCACATTGGGGTCGATGTAGAGGGAGTTTACGATGTTCTTCTTTCTCTTGCCGCCGTGACCGCATGCAGCCCAGTCCTTTTCGGGAACTTCGCGCTTCGGGAATGCGTCAAAGTCAACGGGTTCCATCATCTGACCGAGAGCACCGTCAGCGAGGAGCATTGCGGGCATTCTGTATGTATCGGCAAGGTCGAAGGCTTCTGCGGTGAGGGATGCCATTTCCTGAACGGAGGAAGGCGCGAGAACGATCAGACGAAGGTCACCGTGACCGACGCCGCGGGTAGCCTGATAATAGTCTGCCTGAGAGGGCTGGATACCGCCGAGACCCGGACCGCCGCGCTGTACGTTTACGATGAGACAGGGAAGGTCGCAGCCTGCGATGTAGGAAATGCCTTCGCTCTTGAGGGAAATCCCGGGGGAAGAGGAAGAGGTCATGGCACGGGAACCTGCGGAAGCTGCGCCCATGGTCATGTTGATTGCTGCGATTTCACTTTCCGCCTGAAGGCAGAGACCGCCGACCTTGGGCATTCTCTTTGCCATGTATTCGGCAAGCTCGGTCTGGGGAGCGATGGGGTAACCGAAATAGTGGAGGCATCCGGACGCGATTGCGGCTTCTGCAATGGCTTCGTTGCCTTTCATCAGTACTTTCTTGGACATAATCGAAACCTCCTTACGCGTCCTTTTCAACTTTGATGACACAGTCGGGGCACATCATTGCGCACATGGCACATGCGATGCACTTGGACTGATCGGTGATCTTTGCGGGGTGATAGCCCTTGGAGTTCAGAGCGGATTCGTCAAGCTCGAGGAGCTTTTTCGGACAGACTTCGATGCACAGACCGCAGCCCTTGCATCTTTCCGTGTTGAATGTAAGTTTATTCATTGATACCCTCCTGGTATGCATTTAACGGAATAATGGTGTAAGCAAAATTTCTCAGAACAGCTGCTTTGTCGCGTTGGTGATTGCCATCAGCGGCTCGTCAGGATAACCGGCATCCGCCATTTTCGCGGGCGTATCCGGTGCGAATGCGGGACAGTACGAATGGCAGAGCAGGGGAAGGGAGCAGGCTTCGGCGCATTTTTTCGCGTATTCCACGGAGCTTGTGATGAGCTCTTCCGTTGTTTCCGCACCGAGGTTGGAATTGTTGACGATGCCGGTGCATTTCAGCCCGGATGCCGCCTCGATTTCCAGCATGCAGCCATAGCAGTCAGCCGGATCCTCGGTCAGGGGACGATAGTAGTTGATGACATAGATCATCTCGTACTTCCGCGCACGGATGAGCTTCTGATACATGCCGAGTGCCACGGAACCGTCGTCTCCGCCCACGTCAATGACGGCAATTTCGTCCTCATTTCTGCCCTCAAGAAGCTGATAGAGCTTCGGCGGCAGGGAGGGAATGTCCACATTGGTGTTGGCAAATTCGGGAATCAGCGCTTCGATGCCGTTTTTTGCAAGGAGTTCGGCTGCATCCGCTGTCCGGAAATAGGGATTGACGATATCAAGATCCGCCGCGTACACCTTTTTGCCGGGATTCTGCTCACGCAGACGGATGGCAAGGTTGACGGCGATATTGGTTTTTCCGCTTCCGTAATGGCCGCAGACGATGATGAGATTGGTGCCTTTGTCCAGCATGTTTTTGCTCCGGTTTTCTGTTCAGAAGATACTTTTTTTACGATACCACACATTATAACACATTTCCGTGCAAAATAAAAGGGGCAAAACGAAAGAAAATGTGAATAAATATACTTATTCCTTGTGAAACCTGCCCCGAAGCGAAGACGATGGGCGACAACTGTCCGGCAGTCACGGGAAAAATGACGATTATTTTTGATATTTTCATATAAATTAATGTAAAAAGGTTTGAAAAATCATGCGGGTTATGATATAATATAACAATCATACAATGGGAGGAATATTTTCACCGTGAGGATCCCGCTTTTTGCTCTTCCTGAAAAAATAACCGACATTCTGAACACGATCAAGTCCATCGGTCTGATTGACATGATCGACATTGCCTGTGTGTCCGTTCTGCTGTACTATCTGTACAAGTTCATCCGCGACAGACGGGCGGGCAAGCTGGCACTGGGCGTTCTGCTTCTGTTTGTGATCCAGATCGTCAGCAGCGTCATGGATATGTACGTCATGCAGTACATCATGCAGAATATTTTCCAGATCGGCTTCATTACCCTGGTCATCCTGTTCCAGCCGGAAATCCGTTCCGTTCTCGAAAAATTCGGCGCACAGCCTCTCAAGGGATTCAAGAGCATCGCTTCCGACGCCAAGAGCGCAACGCAGATCACCCTCAACACCATTGACGAGGTCGTATCCGCCGTTACCGATCTTGCGGAATCGAAAACCGGCGCGCTCATCGTCTTCGAGCGTACAACCAAGCTGGGCGATATGATTCTCACCGGCACCGTCATCGACGCTTATCCCGCGGCATTCCTCATCAAGAACATTTTCTTCAACAAAGCTCCCCTGCACGACGGCGCCATGATTATCCGTGACAACCGTCTCCATGCCGGAGGATGCCTGCTGCCCCTGTCCAACAATCCCGACATCATCAAGGATCTGGGAACCCGTCACCGTGCGGGCATCGGCATGAGTGAAAACAGCGACGCGGTGGTAATCATCGTCTCCGAGGAAACCGGTGTGATCTCCACGGCAGTCGAAGGCGTGCTGACCCGGAATTACGACAGCGAAACCCTGTACGCATTCCTGCGGCAGGAGCTGACGGCGGAAGAAACCGACAAACGCAGATTCGATCTGCTCGGAAAAGTTAGAAAAAAGAATTCCTGACACCGTACGATGAGGTTTGAACAATGTCTGATAAACACGATAGAATCCAGAACAAAGATGAACACACGGAAGCCGTGAAGCACTCGACGCACCAGAATCTTCTGGCGAAGGTGATGTGCGTGATTGCGGCGTTCTGCCTGTGGATCTACGTCATGCAGGTGGAAAGTCCGGAATACGAAGAGGTCTTCAGCCACATCACCGTTGAACTGGTCGGCACTGAGGAGCTGATTGAATCCAAGGGTCTGACCATTTACAGCGGCTACGGTCAGGTGATCGACGTTACCCTGTCCGGCAAGAAGAGCGTGATCTCCAAGCTGACGGAAAAGGACATCGTCGCAACGGCGGACACCAGCATGATCGAAGAAGGCGGAAACCGCTATACCTGCCGGGTGACGGTGGATGTTCCCGCAGGCTGCAAGCTCGTGAGCATGTCGCAGGAGTCCATTTCCGTCTACCTCGACAAGGTTGCCCGCAAGACGGTGGAAATCACCGAATCCCGTGACAATACCAAGCTGCCCGAAGGATGCTACACCGGTCTGATCCAGTTCCCTGTGGATATGATTACGGTCACCGGTCCCGCGAAGGAGCTTGACAAAATCAGCAAGGCAGTGGTCGCCATTGACCTGACCGGCGTTACCGAAACGACAACCATGACCCAGCCCGTGAAGCTGGTTGACAAATACGGCGCGGTTCTCGAAACACCCTACGTGGACTACTATCCCCGTGAAGTGACGCTCAGCGTTCCCGTCATCAAGTCGGAGCAGGTTCCGGTTGAGGTGGACTTCCTCTACGACTTCCTCAGTGAGGACAACACCGAGATCAGCATCACGCCCGCGTTCATCGAAGTCACCGGCGACCCGGCTCTCATCAACAAGGGCAGCCTGATCGCACCTATCGAGATCAACGAAAAGCTCGACTTTGACGACATGACCTGCAAGGGTGTCGTTTACCTCGAAGCCGCCGAAGGTGTGACCCTGTCCGCGTCGTACGTTGATCTTGAAATCAATATCGACAGCTCCATCAAGACCCGGCAGATTACCGTCCCGGGCGAGAACATCAAGGATACCGGCGGCAAAACCGGCGTGCAGTACAGCTGGAGCAATACGCCCGTGACCGTGACGATCATGGGTCCCATCGACGCCATTTCCAAAATCAGCCCGGAGGATATCACCATCAAGCTGGACATGAGTCCCTACAACGAATCCAATACCGGCGTCATCAAGGTCAGAGCCGAGATCGACATTGACTCCGCCTATGCGGATCAGGTGATCGAGGTTGGTACCTACGATATCGCCGTGACCTTCAATCAGTGAGATGAAACAGACGAAAAAAATACAGATCGGCGGAATCCGCGTCCAGTACCGGGAAGGCGGACGGGATTTTGAAGCCGAAGCCATACACAAGGCGGCGTCCCGGATTTACAAATCCACGGGAGTGAAGCCGCAGAATCTGAAAATCGCAAAGAAATCCATCGACGCCCGGCGGGATATCTCCTTCGTCTACACCGTTTACGCGGAAATCGAGGGCGGACGGTGGAACGATCCCGATATCAAGCCGTTCTCCGAAGCGGAGCTGAACCTGACGCGCGGAATAAAGCCCATGGAGCACCGTCCCGTCATCGTCGGATTCGGTCCCGCAGGCATGTTCGCCGGACTGATTCTCGCCGAAAACGGATTTTCCCCCATCATCCTCGAGCGCGGCGGTTCCGTTGACGAGCGCGTTGCGGCGGTGGAAAAATTCACACGTGACGGCGTGCTCGACGTGGATACCAACATCCAGTTCGGCGCGGGCGGTGCGGGTACCTTCTCCGACGGCAAGCTGACCACAATAATCAACGACCCGCTCATCGCATACGTGCTGAAAATCCTGCATGAGCTCGGTGCGCCGGAGGACATTCTCTACAAAGCCAAGCCCCACATCGGAACGGACATCCTCCGCGAGGTCGTGAAAAATGCGGACAAACGCATCCGCGGGCTCGGCGGGGAAATCCGCTATCATGCGGCGGCGAAAAATATCACCTCTTCCACGGTTACAGCGGACGGCGAAAAGCTGCCCTACAACGCGCTCATTCTCGCAGCCGGACACAGCGCACGCGATACCTACGCGGAGCTCATCGGTGCCGGATTCCTTGTTGAGCCGAAGCCGTTTTCCGTCGGTGTTCGCGCGGAGCATCTCCAGAGTGATATTGACAAAGCACTCTTCGGCATTCACGCAGGCGACGAAGCACTCGGACGCGGCGAATACCAGCTGTCCCACAGGGAAGGCGAGCGAGGATGCTATACCTTCTGCATGTGTCCCGGCGGTACGGTGGTTCCGTCAGCGAGCGAGGAAGGCGGCGTGGTCACCAACGGCATGAGCACAAGAGCACGGGACGGACGGAATGCAAACGCCGCTGTCTGTGTGTCCGTTCTTCCGGCTGACTACGGCAGTGATCCCGCGCGTGCGATTGAATTCCAGCGGAATCTCGAGCGTGCGGCATTCGTCTCCGGCGGCAGAAACTACAACGCTCCCATGCAAACCGTGGGTGACCTCCTGAACGGAAAAACGGGAACGGAGCCGACAAAAATCATTCCCACCTACCGGGACGGATGCGTGACTCCCGCGGATCTGACGAAAATTTTCCCGCCCTTTGTGACCGAGATGCTGAAAACCGGATTGTCCGCGTTCGGAAAGAAGATCCGTGGATATGCGGACGACTCTGTTCCTCTGACCGGCGTGGAAACGAGAACCTCGGCCCCCGTGCGGATTGTCCGTGATGAAAGCTGTCAGGCAGTCGGTCATCCCGGAATCTATCCCTGCGGCGAAGGTGCCGGATATGCGGGCGGAATTGTCTCGGCAGCGGTCGACGGCATCCGCGTGGCATCCAAAATTATTTCCGAATATTCTCCCAAGCAATAACAATGGCGTATTGTGCCGAATATATTATTACTAAGTTATATATTTTATTTATATAAAGAAAGTGTACTACTGATGCAATACAAGAACAAATGGATTGTCGCGGCGTCGCGGAAAGAGATGAGCGAGAATCCGATCGTATGCGAAATTTCCCGTGAACTTCGGATCAACATGCCCACCGCACAGCTCCTCGTCAACCGGGGATGTCTGTCGGCGGCTGAGGCGAAGCGATTCCTGGCAAAGGAGGAGGAACAGCTCCACGATCCCTTCATCATGCAGGACATGGACGAAGCAACCGTCCGCATTCTGGAGGCGGTGGAGAATCACGAAAAAATCACGATCTACGGGGACTACGACGTGGACGGCGTCACATCCGTCAGCAGTCTGTACCTGTACCTGAAAAATCACGGCGCGGATGTGTCCTACTACATACCCTGCCGGTCGGGCGAAGGCTACGGTATGTCCGAGGGTGCGGTCCGGCGTCTTGCGGATGAGGGATGCAGACTGATTATCACCGTGGACACCGGCATCACCGCAACGGAAGAGGCAAAGCTGGCGAAGGAGCTGGGCGTTGACCTGATTATCACCGACCACCACGAATGCCACAGCGAGATTCCCGAAGCCGTTGCCGTTGTCAATCCCCGGCGTCCCGACTGCGCGTATCCCTTCAAGGAGCTGGCAGGCGTCGGCGTGGTATTCAAGCTGCTGTGCGCAATGGAAGCGGTGATGAATCCCGGCGAGAGCATGACCTCCTGCGTGCGGAATGTGTCCAATCTCTACGGCGATCTCGTTGCCATCGGTACGGTTGCCGACGTTATGCCCATCCGGGACGAAAACCGTCTCATCGTGAGCTACGGTCTGTCCCTGATCGAGAATACCGCGCGTCCGGGGCTGGTTGAGCTGATTGACGCCACCCGCTCCGAGTCCAAATACAACACGAAAAAGAAAATCACCGCGTCCTTCATCGGCTACACCATCGCACCGAGAATCAACGCCGCCGGACGGATCCGCGATGCCTCCCTTGCCGTGGAGCTTTTCCTCGCGGAAGACTGCGAAACGGCGGCTCCGATTGCGAAAAAGCTGTGCGATATCAACCACGAACGCCAGACGGAAGAAAACAAAATCATCGAGCAGGCATATGCCCACATTGCGATGCAGCATGACTTCGACAACGATCCCGTGATTGTGCTCGACGACGAAACCTGGCATCACGGCATCATCGGCATCGTGGCGTCGCGCATCACTGAAAAATACGGCTGCCCGTCCATTCTCATTTCCTTCGAAGGTTCCGGGGAAGGAGAGGGCGCGGACGATCTCGGCAAAGGCTCCGGACGAAGCATCAAGGGACTCAATCTTGTCGACGCGCTCGGAAGCTGTGCGGATCTGCTGGAAAAATACGGCGGACATGAGCTTGCGGCGGGTCTGACCATCAAGCGGGAAAATCTCGCCGAATTCAAGCGCAGAATCAACGAATGCGCGAAGGAATGCCTCGGGGAAGTGGAAATGCAGACCCAGCTGGAGGCGGAATGCGAGCTTGCACCGGCGGATATCACGATGGATCAGGCGAATGAGCTGTACTGTCTCGAGCCCTACGGCGTGTCCAATCCCGTTCCCGTGTTCGTTCTGCGGAATGTTCAGCTCTACGACACGGCACTGGTCGGCGGCGGCAAGCATACCCGGCTGACTCTGCGCGTGGATCAGAACTACGTCAGTGCGATGTGCTTCCGGCAGACGCTAACAGACCTCGACATTTACTCCGGCGATACGGTTGACGTGATGTTCACGCTGGATATCAACGAATTCCAGAACCAGCGGAATTTACAGATGAACGTCAAGGATGTGCGCCTTTGCGAAACGGCATTCCGTGCGGAAAAAGCGGAGCGCGATCTCTACGAATCCATCCGTTCCGGCATGAAGCCCGAGGATCTCGGAATGAACGCCGCATCTGCCGACTCCCTTGTGCCCACGCATGATGATTTCGCGGCGGTGTACAGCCTTCTGAGACGGGAACTGCGTCTGGAGCATGAGGTTTTCTCCGTCCGTGCGCTCCAGCATCTCCTGCGTCAGTCCGGTGCCCGCATCGGCTACGTGAAGCTGAAGTACATCATGCTGACCTTCCGTGAGCTGAATCTGCTCGGCATCAAGAAGCTGGACGATGAACACGAAATCTACGCCTTCAAATATATCTACACCAAGGGTAAAACCAATCTCGAAAAATCCAATATTTACAGAAAGCTGAAATCCGAGTTCGGCATGCGATCGAACGGGTAACATCTATTATGGATACGATTGATAAAAACGAAATCGCAGGCATTGAGAAAATTCTGAATGTCATCGAAAAAAGCGACAAGCACTACGATATCGAGAAAATCGAGCGCGCATTCCTGTATGCGAAGGCTCTGCATGAGGGTCAGTTCCGTGTCAGCGGCGAGCCGTACATCTCCCATCCCATCGCGGTTGCGGAGATCGTGACCTCGCTCGGACTGGATACCGACTCCATCTGCGCGGCGTTCCTGCATGACACCGTGGAGGACTGCCCCGACAAGACCAATCTCGACATCATCCGCACCCGGTTCGGGGATGACGTTGCCATGCTGGTTGACGGTCTGACCAAGATGAAGGTCATCAACGTGGAGGACAAGGAAGAGCAGAACATGGAGAACATCCGGAAAATGCTCCTCGCCATGTCCAAGGATATCCGCGTCATCTTCATCAAGCTCTGCGACCGTCTGCACAACATGCGCACGCTCGGTGTAAAGCTGGACCACAAGCGGAGAATCACGGCTCTCGAGACCATGCACGTCTACGCACCTCTCGCGCACCGTCTCGGTATGCAGAGAATCAAGCAGGAGCTGGAAAATCTCGCGCTGTCCTACCTTGACCCCATCGGTACGAAGAGGTTTCCAAGGACATCGAGAAAAAGTACGGTCAGAACCAGAACTTCATCGAAAACACCCGTGCGTATGTGTCCGAGAAGCTGGCGGAATACCACATCAACTTCACGCTGGAAGGACGCGTCAAGACCGTTTACTCCATCTACCGCAAGATGTTCAAGCAG
>JAFUQY010000345.1 GCA_017472105.1 Clostridia bacterium
TGCGCCTGAACACCGCAAAGATCATGCAGGACGGTCATTTTATCGGTCGGTCTGAGCAGATGCTGGTTCGCCATCTGACGGATTTTCAGTTCTTCTATGGTCATCGTTTTCTCTCCGGTTGGCTGCCTTTGGATTACATCCAAGTATATCACGCGGAACTCCCGCTGTCAAGGGCGAAAATCACGCAAATATGCCGTGTTTACCGATAGTTGCGCCGGAGTTGGTTGCAAAATCGCCCGGTTGCGTGTATAATATAAGAAAAAAACGGAGGTTATTTTTTCATGAGTGCTGTAAGAGTTGAAAGCACCTTATTCTTATTGTTCTTTTTTATCATCCCATTCATCATCGCCGTCGTGCTGATTACCGTTCTGATCGTGGCGCTGGTACGGCGATCCCGGAGACCGGACACATCGTTCACCGGAACCTCGGCATTCACACCGCCGGAACCCGCCCCGGAACCCGAACCTGCATCCGAGCCGGCGGACGAACCCGCACCGATTGAGACGAAATCCTTCCCCGAGATTCTCAAATCCCACCGCACCGCGCGGCACATGAGTCAGGAATATCTCGCGGAACAGCTCGGCGTCACCCGTCAGGCGGTCTCGAAATGGGAATCCGGCACAAGCGAACCCAGCACGGCGAATCTGCTTGCCCTCGCGAAGCTGTACGGGATTTCGCTCGATGAACTGGTCGGGCTGAAATAACCAAAACAATCCCCCGAATCCTGTGAAAAATCACGGAATCCGGGGGAATTTTTCGTGTTCAGTTACTTACGCGCAATCATTTGCGAACCACAGCAGCCGCGTACCAGCCGTTTTCGTAGCGTTCGTCTTCGACCTTGTAGCCAGCGGCATCGAGTACGGTCAGGACTTCACCCGCGCGCTCTTCAATGATGCCGGAGACGATGAACACGCCGCCCTGTGCGAGGTAGTCACCCACGTCGGGAGCGAGACGGATGATGATATCCGCAACAATGTTCGCCACGATCACCTGATAGCCGCCGTCAATCTTCGGAGTCTGCTTCAGAAGGTCGGATACCGCGCATTCCACGTTGGGCGTGTTGTTCAGCTCGGTGTTTTCCTTAGCCACGCGAACCGCAACGGGGTCAATGTCGCACGCGAAGCACTTGCCAGCACCGAGACGGGAGGCAGCGATTGCGAGAATACCGGAGCCGCATCCGACGTCAAGAACGGTGCATCCGGGCGTGGTGTAGTTTTCCACAAATCCCGCGCAGAGACGGGTGGTTTCATGCGTACCGGTGCCGAATGCCATGCCGGGATCCATGAGAACGGTGATTTCGCCCTCTTCCGCTTCGTAGGTCTCCCATACGGGCACGATTACGAGCTTCTTGCCGGTCTTGATCGGCTTGTAGTACTGCTTCCAGGAATCCGCCCAGTCCTCTTCCTTCACGCCGTCGTGGGTCAGCTCGAATTCCACGCCGAGGTCGGTGAGACGCTGACGGATGAACAGCTCGCTTTCCGCCGGGGACTTCACGGTCGGGATGAACACGGACACTGCCGCACGGGTTCTGTCCGCATTGAGGATGGATTCGTCGATGAGATCGCCGTAAACACCGTCGAGAATACCGTCAACGTCGGAAAAATCCTCGATCATCAGTCCGTTGTCCACCATGGACATTACGCCGGAAACGGTGTCGATATCTTTTGCGGCGCAGGCAACTTTAATCTGCACCCAGCTCTTGTTTTCGTCCATTTTACTCTTTACTCCGATAATTTTTTATCTTGTTCTCAGACCATCTGATGCAACTGCTGAATTTAATCATCAATTTTAATCTTATTAATCAGTCTCTGGAAGAAGTTCGCGTGCTTGGAATTGTTGTTGTCGTCACAGGAATCCGCGAACTGACGGAGCAGCTCCTTCGATTCCTTCGACAGATTCTTCGGCACTTCCACGGTCACGGTCAGATACAGGTTGCCGCGTACCTTGGGATTGTTGACGCGGGTCACACCCTTGTTGCGGAGCGTGAATACCGTGCCGGTCTGCGTGCCTTCGGGAATGGTGTACTTCTGCGTGCCTTCGAGCGTGGGAATGTCAATCTCCGCACCGAGGGTTGCTTCCGCGAAGGTAATCGGGATTTCGCAGTACAGATCGTCCCCGTCACGTTCGAATACGGAGTCGGGACGCA
>JAFUQY010000346.1 GCA_017472105.1 Clostridia bacterium
GGGAATGCCACGGTGTTGAAGGTGGACGTCTGCATCTCGATCTCCGCGAGGTTTCGGCTGGAGGTGTCAAAGCGCTTCGTTTCGTCCTTTTCCTTCGAGAACGCCTTGACGACGCGCATGCCGGAGAGAACGTCGGAGAGAACCGAGTTCATCTGGCGGGATCGGGTCCAGCGTTTTGCGTGATACTTGCCCATCCGGTCGAAGATGAACCGCATGGAAATGACAAGGAAGGGAACCGTCACAACCGCAAGCAGGGTCAGAATCGGGTTCATGATGAGCATGATGACCAGAACGACCGCAACCTGCACGATGTTCACGAGATAGTACGGCACGCCGTCGCAGAAGAACCAGTAGATGGTGTTCGCGTCACGGGTAACCTGGGTCATGAGACCGCCGGTCTGACGGTTGGTGAAGAAGGAGAGGGACAGCCGCTCAATGGAGCCGAAGATGACCTTCTTCAAGTCATACACCAGCCTTGCGGCGATGATCGAGGTGACGATATTGTGCACCATCGAGATGAGCAGGGAGAAGATCCGGGTACTGATGATGATCGTCAGCACGAGAATGATCTGACCGTAGAACTGACCCGCTTCGTTGAGGACTTCGTCGTAGTAGAAGCCGGAGGAAATGTACGGCGCGAGAATGCCCATCGCACTGGTGAGAATGAGCATCGCGATGAGGATGACAATCTGGATTTTGTATTTGAAAATGAACTCAGCCGTGCGGAGGATGATTTTGTTCTTGTCCATGCACTTCGGACATACCTTGCGCTGCGGGTCAATGTACTTCGATCCGCATTTCGGACAGAACATTTCGTCCATCTTTCTGCCGCCGGCTTTTTCGTCGGGCTTGATTTCGCCGTCGCTTTTCAGCTGTCCGATGTAGCGGGAAGCGGTGAAAAAGTCCTGCTTGTATGTATTGGAAAGATTCGTGATGAGCACATACGATCCGTCGGGCTTCTTTGCGGTGAACCGTGCGGACGCAATCTGCTCTTCGACTCTGAAGCCGTCAAGCTCGCCGAGATCGAACACGTCCCATCCGAGCACCTCATACTGACGGCTGAGCTTATGATACGCCGTACCTGCTGCGCGCTGTCCCCGGGACAGGGTTACGGAGCCGGAAAGCACGATCAGTTCGGTATCCGTCGCCATCAGCCAGCAGTCACAGCGGATCATGTCCCGGTTGAAATCGGACTTGACGCACAGCCGGATGTGCTCCTTCGGAATACCTTTTTCATCAAGGATCGGTATCACTTCGTCCGGAACCCGCGCGGGATTCACGGCGTCGAAATACCATTGCTTTTCTGCCATAGATTAATTAACTCCTGTTAATAATTACTTGTCGTACAGTAGTATTTTTAAACAGAATGCACAACCGAGACCATTATACCCGATGCGGAATGATTTGTCAATACATTATTTAAATTGGCGCAATAAAATTTTAATAATAACAGTTTCTCCCGCGTTTTTTGGGGAACGGAATGAAAAAAATCCCGAATTCACGCATTTTGCTATTTCCAAACGACCTGCGATGTGCTATAATATGATAAAATGAGTGAATTGTATCAATCCGAGACGGAGGCTCAATATGACCATCAACGAAAAAACACTGCCGGCGGATCCTGCCGCGCTGAAAAAGCTGTTCCAGACCGAACGCAATCTCTGCTCGCCGTTCATTTATCTGCCCATGGATTCCGAACGCGGACTGGACGATCCGGAAAAGCTGTCCAGACTCATCGCCGGATACAAAAAATCCGGGTTCGGCGGCATCATTCCGTTCACGAACAACAATTACCCGATCAGGCCCCTCTCGCCGGAATATTACGATTTTCTCGGCAAGGTGAAGAACGAAACGGAGGCATCGGATCTCTGACTCGGGTATCTTGACGACACCTACGTGATGCGGCAGTATCTCGCGGGACTGGACAACCCGGAAGAGGCGGCGTGCAAGGTGCTCTGCAACTACGAATACGCCTGCACGGAGGGTCAGCATCTCCGGCGCGAAATTCACAAATCCGGCAAGCTGATGGCACTCTGCGCGGTCAACGACGACACCCTCGCCATCCTCGACCTGCGTGAGTTTGTGCACGACGGCGTTCTGGAATGGGACGTGCCCGAGGGAAACTGGATCATCAGCGAATTCATCTGCGAGCCGGAGATTTCCTCCCACTTCATCGACCTCATGGACTACGCCGTCTCCCGCGAATACCTCACACGGACCTTCGGCGCGCTCTGCGACCGTCTTTCCCGCGGCGACGAGAACAAATCCCCTGTGGATCTCTTCCTGTACCGCAACATTCTCTACGCCGGACAGAACCGACGCATGTGGAATCCGGAGTTCAACACGGTATTCGAGGAAATGTACGGCTTCGACCCGGCTCCGTATTATCCGCTCATGTTCCGCTCGTTCCCGGGCAATTCCAAGCGCTACAAATGCATGCTGTTCAAGTGCCGTTCCCACATGATGGTGGAAGGCTATCTCAAGGCGGCGGCGGATTTCTGCAAGGCACGGGACGTATTCTGCACCGGATTTCCGGCTGAGGCAAAGTGCACCGCATGCTCGTGGATGTTCGGCGACGGTCAGATGCTCCACACCTATTCCTCCGCTCCCGGTATCTCCATGCCTTTTGCGTATCTCTACGGCATTAACGGCATCAAGGTTGCGGCAGGTGCGGCTGACATGTCCGGAACACCGTTCGTGACCGCCGATCTCTTCAACTACTACGACGAGCTGACCCGCGACATCATCTACCGCGAGGCAATGAACGCATACGTCCGCGGCGTCAATTCCGTATTCGCGCATCTCGGCGAGGACAGAACCCGCGAAAACACCGACATCGTGGAAAACGACCAGTCCTCATGGGGTTCGATTTTCTCCAAGGGAGACGATCTTGCCGACTTTGCCGGATTCACCACGCGCGTGCAGTCCCTCCTCCGCGGCGGCGACCATGTGAGTGAGGTGGGCATCGTCTATCCGATCAACACCATCCACTCGCTGGTTTATCTCTACCACTCCGATTTCTCCGGATTCGAGTATCCCTTCACGCCCGAAAGCTGTGACTACATGGAGCTGATGAACAATTTCCTCGGCTACGTGGGCATCGACTCCACCTTTATACATCCCGAAACCATGGTCGAGAAGGCATTCTCCGAAAACGGCATCCTGTATCTGGACAACGGCAGAAGCATGATGAAATACAAGCTGCTCGTGATGCCGTCCATGTCGATCATGAGTCTGAAAACGCTCAGGGTCATCCGGAAATACTTCGACGCCGGCGGAAAAATCATCGCAACCGACTCACTCGCAAAGGCTGCCGTGGAAACCTCACTGCCGTCGGACGACGTGAATGCGGCTCTGCA
>JAFUQY010000347.1 GCA_017472105.1 Clostridia bacterium
ATTATTCGTATAAGAGGAGTCGTCCATCCCGCCGGAAACACAGAATCTCTTACAGTCTTTCCGCCAGAGCGATGACGGTTTTCGCGGATTTCTGCGCGGATGCCTTTGCAAAGGACGGGTAATCCTCGCACGCGCCGCCGTCCGCGTCATCGGAAATGGCACGGATCACCGCAAACGGGATCTTGTTGACATAACAGACCTGACCGACTGCCGCGCCTTCCATTTCGCATGCGATGCCGCCGAAGGTTTCGGTGATGTATTTCTTCACTGCCGAATCCGCAACGAACCTATCACCGGATGCAATGGTGCCGCAGTGGGTCCGGATGCCGTTTTCAGCCGCGATTGCGCAGATTTTCTCAGCGAGCTCAGCGGACGCGGGAATTTTCACGATGTTGATGCCGGAGATGAGTCCAACGGGATCGCCGAGCGCGGAGGTATCCATGTCGTGCTGAACACAGTCGAGGGACACCGCCATGTCACCGATGGACAGCTCGCGGGTCAGGGTTCCGCCGACGCCTGTATTCACGACGTAATCGGGGGCGTACTTCACGATCATGGTCTGAGCACACATGGCTGCGAACACCTTGCCGATGCCGCAGACCGCGCAGACCACGTCGCATCCGCCGATCTTGCCGACGGTGAAGGTGATGCTGCCGCATTCTTCCGTTTTCGCATCCGTCATGGCGGCGATGATTGCTTCCGCTTCGATCGTCATGGCGGCGATAATTCCAAGTTTCATATTGCTACCTCTATGTTTATCTGTTATTTTTCGAATTTCATCTCCCAGCCGCAGGCATCGGACGGCATGACCCACGCGCCTCGGGGTGAGAATGCGACAGAGCCGACTGCGGGACCGTCGGGAAGTGCGCTTCTCTTGAACTGCTGGCTGTAGAAGCGGCGGAAGAAAATGTTGATCCATTTTTCGATGGTTTCGTCGTCAAATTCTCCGGCAAACGCCGCCTGCGCTTCGCGGAAAATCTTCTCGGGCGTCTCACCCCAGCGGACGAAATGGTAAATGAAGAAGTCGTGCAGATCGTACGGTCCGACGATATCCTCGGTTTTCTGCGCAATTTCGCCGTCCTTCGCGGGCAGAAGCTCCGGGCTGACGGGAGTTGCCAGTACATCGCGGAACACGCGCGCAAGCTCGGTTTTGCCTTCCGCTTCGCAGACATCCGCGTAATATGCCACAACATGACGCACGAGAGTCTTCGGAACACCGCCGTTGACGCCGTAGTTCGACATGTGGTCGCCGTTGTAGGTTGCCCAGCCCAGTGCCAGCTCGGACAGGTCGCCCGTTCCGATGACGAGGGAGCCGTCGGCGTTGGCGATATCCATGATGATCTGCGTCCGTTCGCGTGCCTGCGCGTTTTCGTAGACGACGGAAAGATTTTCGGGATCGTGTCCGATGTCGCGGAAGTGGAGATCCACCGCCTCCTTGATGTCGATGCACCGGAACGCCGTGCCGAATTCAATCGCCAGTGACTCCGCATTGGAGCGTGTGCGGCTCGTCGTACCGAAGCAGGGCATGGTGACGGTCGTGATTTCGCTGTGATCCCTGCCGAGAATGTCCATGGCACGGACGGTGACGATCAGTGCGAGGGTGGAATCGAGCCCGCCGGAGAGCGCAACGACGCATCCCTTGGCATAAGCCGCTTTGATACGCTTCGCGAGTCCGTGTGCCTGAATTTCGAGAATCCGCGCGCAGTGCTGTTTCCGCTTCTCTTCCCCGTCGGGCATGAACGGATGGGACGAAATCGCACCCGTGAGGTCGGTGTCTCTCAGATCCAGACAGAAGGAACGCCACGCCCCCTCTCCCGTGATGTCAAAGCCGGGATTTTTCATGCGGTCGTGCTCCAGATGCTGTACATCCGCAACGGCAGTGGTCAGATCCCGTCCGCCGAAGGGGAGATTTTCCGCCAGCACCCCGCCGTTTGACGCAATGATGCAGTGACCGCCGTACACGCTGTCCGTGGTGGATTCCGTCATGCCGGCGTTTGCGTAAATGTAAGCCGCGCTCAGTCTGCCGGAGGATGCGGTGACAACGGTTCTGCGGTATTCTTCGCGTCCGATCAGCTCGGGAGACGCCGCCATCACAGCCATCACATCCGCGCCCATTTTCGCAAGGGTATCCGCCGCACCGGAGTACAGGTCGTCCCCGATCAGGCAGGCAACACGCAGTCCGGGCATTTCTTCGGGGATGAACACATGCTCCGCCTTGAACAGTGCCATGTCGCCCGCAAATTCCTGATACATGGTTTCGCCGCTGTGCCACGGCCGGAAATACCGCATCTCATCGGCGGAAAGATTCGTCTTCGGAACGATTCCCAGAATCTCGCCGTCGCTGATTGCCGCAGCACAGTTGTACAGCTTGCCGTGTACCTGGATGGGCGCGCCGATGAACGTGAGCATTTTTATGCCCGCCGTGTGCTTCTTCACCGTTTCCAGTGCGTTGAGGGTATTCTGAATCAGCGATTCGGTGAGGAACAAGTCCCCGCAGGTCGCTCCCGTCAGCGAAAGCTCGGGAAACGCCAGCACATGCACGCCTTCATCGTACGCTTTGTCGATGAGCGCGCAGATCGCGTCCGTATTTTTTGTGGGAGCGGCAATGAGAATCTCGGGCACAGCCGCCGCCAGCTTCACAAATCCGTGTTTCATATCAATTTATCCTTAATTTTAATAAGTTCTTCCGCAAGGTACGCCGTTTCCGCTTCCGTTTCATTGAGAAACCGTGCGAGGTGGAATCCGTCGGCGGCCGCGTGGTGAATCTGAATGGAGAGCGGCATCATGGTTCTGCCGTCACGTTCGGTGAATCCGCCCCATGCAACGGTTGGTGTGAGCGGATATGCCTCGCAGTTGACGCCGACGGAGGTAAAATGCCGCCACGGAACGCAGGATGCCTCAAAGGTGTTGTCCGGTGCGGGAATGCTCATGACACGCATACGTTTCGCCCGCGCGAGATCCGCCGCACAGCACTCCGCGAACCCGGCAAAATCCGGGCTCCATTTCGTGAACAGAGTCGTGTAGGTCTCGCTGTCCTCATGGAAAACGTTGTGCGCGGGACTGATTTCGTCAAACACCGCCGGTACGGGATACGGATCTTCCGCCGTCTCCGATGTGGTCATCCGGAATTCCGCATGGGCATTGATGACCTTCGAGACGCACCACAGCATCGCGATGTAGAAGGACACGCCGCAGTCATGGCACGCACGGCACAGCCCGGTCACGTCCACATCATCGCAGAGGGACACGGCACACGCGCATTCGTCCCAAAAATGCCGGAAATGCTCCCATCGCGGGTAAGTCTCCGGCGTCAGTCGGGTAATTTCCATAACGCACCTCCTTCCCAGTGTTATTATACACTAAAAACGGCGGTTTTACAAGACGGCACAAAGAAAAAGCCCGTGATCTTGTGTAAAATCACAGACTTTTCGGGACTCATTCACGGGTATAACGCTCATACCGTTCCATTAGCTTCTGAAACCGTTCATACTTGTGCAGCGGCTCAAACTCCGGCTCCCTGATCTTCCAGACATGATCGATCACACGCATTTTTCCTTTGAAAAGGGTCAGGTCAATGCCGCTGAGCAAAGGAGAGTTCAGGGTTTCATCCCGGTTTGCGGCACATTCGCATTGGATTTCACACGCATCCAGGATATATTCCAGCAGATCCAGTGCTTCTTCGTGCCGTCCCAGCTTTGTCAGAAAATATGCGGCATGCATTCCCGATATCTGTCCGATAAAGTTGACAAACGGTACTTTGAACCTGTCTTCACGGTTATACAGTGCCGGCAGACTCAGATTCACCTGCTGACAGACAAGCCCGTTTTCCGGCTGATCCAGATTGTCATAGGCATACGCCATCTGTGAGGTCTGCCATGCCGCTTCCAGCAAATGACGCACAAGTGCCTCCTGACGGCATCGGATTTCTTCGCGGTAATCCTTTTTGGCTTCAGCTATATCTGCGAGAAGCATCCAGTCATTGATAAGTTTTGCATCATACTGTTTCGCGATTCTCTCCGCGTCTTCATAACGTCCACCGCCTGCAAGAAGACGAACCTTTAGTGTAATCATCTCGCTCAAAGATGCCACATCCTTAAACAGCGACAGATAGCGGTCCGCTGCCCGAAGTCCGTTATCCAGAATCCGCTGACGTTCCTCTCCTTTGGCATACGGTACATTCAAGCTCGAATAGAAGACAACTTCCCACAGCAGTTTTTTGTGATCGGGATACTGCCTGAGAGCATCCGCAAACGCATCCAGCCGATCACCGTCCCACACATGTTTTGCCTCGATTTCCTCGATCAGCCGATCCACTTCCCCGTCGTCCTTCCATGATGTACGTCCGAACAGCATATCCATGGACACCTCAAACACATTCGCAAGCGGGACGAGCTGAGAAATATCCGGCAGACCCGCGCCGCTTTCCCATTTGCTGACCGCCTGTGACGTGACGCCGAGCAGTTCTGCAAGCTCCTCCTGCGTGATATCCCGCTCCTTCCGGAGTTTCCGGATAACCGCGCCGATGTTTTCGTTCATAATTGCCTCCGTAAAATGAATTCCGGTACCGTTGGCTTCATGATACCACATTTCCGCAGGTTTGTGAAGCGACTCGTTCTCACACAAAAACCAACGGAGCGTTGGAAAACAAAAACCCGCGCATGACACACGGGTTCGCTGATATTACTGCATCCGCTCCTGCTTGACCTTGTGGTCGACAACGTGACGGGAGCTGAGTTCCTTCATGACATCCTCGAAGGAAATGCCGGCTTCGCACATGAGCACGAGAACGTGATAAATGAGGTCGCAGATTTCGTAGACGGTTTCTTCCTTGTCCTCTGCCTTGCCCGCGATGATGACTTCGGTGCATTCCTCGCCGACCTTCTTGAGGATTTTGTCAAGTCCCTTCTGGAAGAGGTACGTGGTATAGGAACCTTCCGCGGGATTGGTCTTTCTGCCTTCGATGAGCTGCATGAGCGCCTTTACAGTGAAGTCGTTCTGACCTTCCGCGATGTACAGCTCGTCGTTGAAGCAGGATTCCGCTCCGGTATGGCATGCGGGTCCTTCCTTCTTAACGACAACAGTGAGCGCGTCACGGTCGCAGTCCGCGGTGATGGCAACGATGTGCTGTACATTTCCGCTGGTCTCGCCCTTTCTCCAGAGTTCCTGACGGGATCTCGACCAGAAGCACGTCCGGCCTTCCTTCATGGAAATCTCGAGACTTTCCCGGTTCATGTATGCCAGCGTGAGCACCTCCCGGGTATAAAAATCGACCACGATGGCGGGAATCAGTCCCTGCGCATCAAATTTCAGATCGTTTATATTAATCATAGTTATGGCTGTCCTTTCTTTTTCAGGGGAAAATTGCGTAATTCGATTCATTCTGCATTATCTGAGCCGTACGTTGATCCCGTTCTCGTGCATGAGCTGCTTGAGATCGGGGATTGCGACTTCTCCGAAGTGGAAGATGCTTGCGGCAAGTCCGGCATCCATGGTGGGAATTTCACGGAACAGGGTGACGAAATCCTCCGCGGATCCCGCACCGCCCGATGCGATGACGGGAACCGGGGACACTTCGATGACTGCCTTAAGCATCTCGATATCGAAGCCCTTCTTCACGCCGTCGGTGTCGATGCTGTTGACGACGATTTCACCCGCGCCGCGCTCAATTCCCTGACGGATCCACTCGATGGCGTCGATGCCGGTGTCGATTCTACCGCCCTTGGCGAAAAGGTGGAACGTCCCGTCGACGCGCTTGATGTCGCAGGAGAGCACCACGCACTGGCTTCCGTAACGCTCCGCGGCTTCTCCGATCAGATCGGGATTCCGGATTGCGCCGGAGTTGACGCTGACCTTATCCGCGCCGCATTTGAGTACGCGGTCGAAGTCGTCGAGGGTATTGATGCCGCCGCCGACGGTGAGAGGAATATACACCTTCGATGCGGTTTCTCTTAAAATATCGCAGAACACACTGCGGCCTTCGACAGATGCGGTGATATCGTAGAACACCAGCTCATCCGCGCCGGACTTGGAATAATATTCGGCGAGGGACACCGGGGAGGACACGTCGGTCACGCCCTCGAAGTTCACGCCCTTGACCACGCGTCCGTTTTTGACATCCAGACACGGGATAATTCTCTTGGTAATCATACTTCCTCCGTAATCTTCACGGCTTCTGCGAGATCGATACTGCCGTTGTAGATGGCGCGGCCGACGATGGCACCGTAGATGTTCATCTTTTTCAGTGCGCGGACGTCGTCCAGTGTGCTTACACCGCCGGATGCCGTGACATCGAAGGTATATTTCGCGGAGATTTCCTCGTACAGGGAGCGGTTTGTGCCCTGCATCGCGCCGTCCTTGGAAATATCGGTGACGATGACGTTCTTCACGCCGAGCTTTTCCAGCCGGTCGAGGAAGTCCTCGTACTTCACGCCGTCGTCCTCAAGCCATCCGCTGACAGCGACCATGCCGTTCTTGATATCGACGCCGACCGCGATTTTTTCGCCGTAGGTCTTCACCATTTCTTCAAGGAATTCGGGATCGCGCAGTGCGGCTGTGCCGAGAATGACACGTCCCACGCCTGCGTCGAGATAGCGCTTCACGGTTTCCGGATTCCGGATGCCGCCGCCGACTTCGACGAACAGACCGCTTTCCTTCACGATCTCCTCGATCACATGCGCGTTTTCCGCCTTGCCGGATTTTGCGCCGTCGAGGTCAACCACATGCATCACCTTCGCGCCGGCTTCCCGGAAGGAACGTGCCGCATCGTTGGGAGAAACCTGAAATACGGTTTTCTGATTGTAGTCTCCGTACAGAAGGCGTACCACCTTGCCTTCGGAGAGGTCAATTGCGGGTAAAATCAGCATATTCTTCCTCCCTTACAGTTCGCAGAAAGCTCTGAGGATATCCAGTCCCACGTCGCCGCTCTTTTCGGGATGGAACTGCACACCGTGGACGAACTTGCCGTCACTCACAGCCGCGGTCAGCTCAGCACCGTACTCCGTTGTCGCAATGGTCCCGGCTTCGCAGTCGGATGCGTAGAACGAATGGACGAAATAGACGCAGTCGTTCTCGTGGATGTTCTTGAACAGCGGAGAGACAGGTCGGTCCTTCGGGAAATGGAGCGGGTTCCAGCCGATGTGCGGGATTTTGTAATCCTTCGGAATCACGTCGGCGATGGGCGTAACCTCTCCCTTGATGAGACCGAGACCTTCGTGTTCGCCGAATTCATAGCTCTTTTCCAGAAGAAGCTGCATGCCGAGACAGATGCCGAGAATGGGCTTGCGCGATGCTTCTTCCTTCACCACATCCCAGAGACCGGTGTTTTTCAGCTTCTGTGCCGCGTCTCCGAATGCACCAACACCGGGCAGGATGATGCGCTCCGCTTTGGCGATGGTTTCGCGGTCAGCGGTCAGCACGGCGTCGGCACCGATATACTTGAAGGAGCAGGACAGGGAGAAAATATTGCCCACTCCGTAGTCGATAATTGCGATCATTATAAAACACCCTTCGTTGACGGAATTTCATCGGCGAATCTTGCGTCAATGGCGACGGCGCGGGAGAGTACCCGTCCGCATGCCTTGAAGATTCCCTCGATGATGTGGTGTGCGTTTTCTCCGGCGAGCATCCGGATGTGCAGGGTCATTTCCGCCGCACGGATGAACGCCAGCCAGAATTCCTTGCACAGTGCGGTATCAAAATCCCCGGTCTTTTCCGCGGGCATCGCAATCTCATGCGCGAGGTATGCCCGTCCGGAGATATCGACTGCCGCCAGAATCAGAGCTTCGTCCATGGGCAGGATGATATCCGCATAACGGTTGATGCCGCGCTTGTCTCCGAGAGCCGCCTTGAATGCCTGACCGAGCACGATGCCGCAGTCCTCGACGGTATGGTGGTAGTCGACTTCGGTGTCGCCGTCACAGGTGAGGGTCAGATCGAACCGCCCGTGCTTCGCGAACAAGGTCATCATGTGGTCAAAGAATCCGCAGCCGGTCTTCACGGTGCTCTTGCCGGTGCCGTCGAGATTCAGCGTCAGCGCGATTTTGGTTTCCGCGGTGTTCCGCTCGATGGTGATGGTTCTCTCAGCCATTTGTCACACCTGCTTCCCGTAAAATATCGTCCGTTGCGGCAATCAGCGCTTCCATTTCCTCGCGCGAGCCGATCGTGATGCGGTTGTATTCGCAGATCCGACTGCCGGTGAAGTGACGCACGAGGATGCCCCGCTGTCTCAAACCGAGGAAGTATGCCTCGCCGGAGAGTTCGGGATGCCGCACGAAAATGAAGTTGGTCTTCGAATCCGTCATCACAAAGCCGCGCGCTCTCAGCTCATCCATGGCGTATGTGCGGTTTTCGATGATGGTATTTCTGGTTTTATCAAAATATTCCCGGTCGTCCATGGACAGCTTTCCTGCAAGAGCGGTGAGCCGGTTGACGTTGTAGGGATTGGTGGAGTACTTGATCTTCTCCAGCCCCGCGATGATGGCGGGATCGGCGATGACAAATCCGAGTCTTGCACCGGCGAGGGAACGGGATTTCGAGAAGGTCTGCACCACGGCGACGTTGTCGTACTTTCCGGTCAGGGAAACCGCACTTACGCCGCCGAAATCCACGTACGCTTCATCCACAACGATGAGGCGGCCGCGGTTCCGGGCAATCAGGTCTTCAATCACGTCAAGTCCGAGAAGCATCCCGGTCGGGGCGTTGGGATTGGCGATGAAGATCGTCTTGTCAATGCCGTCGTAGTCGTCGATATTGATGGAAAAATCGTCGCGGAGCGGAACAATCGTGGTATCCTTATGATACAGATCCGCGAAAACGGAGTAGAATCCGTAGGTGATGTCCGCGAATGCCGCGCCTTTTTCCGAAAACGCCATAAACAGGAAGTTCAGCCCTTCATCGGAGCCGTTGGTCACGAAGACCTTATTGGCATCCACGCCGTAAAAATCCGCAATCGCCTTCTTCACATCGGAGGAAGTCGGGTCGGAGTACAGCCTCAGCAGGGATGCCGCGTCGCCGTTGATCGCCTGAACCACTGCCGGAGACGGCGGGAACGGAGATTCGTTGGTATTCAGTTTGATGTATTTCCGGTCCTTCGGCTGTTCCCCGGGGACATACGCCTCAAGGGACGCGAAGCCGGAATCGAAAAATCTGCTCATCTCGTGCCTCTTACTTTTCAAAACGTACGGTTGCGCTTCTTGCATGAGCGGTCAGACCCTCTTCGCGTGCGAAACGGTTGACTCTTTCGGCTTCCTTGGACAGCGCATCGGCGGTATAATAAATATAGGAAGACTTTTTCACGAAATCATCCACGGACAGGGGGCTGGAGAACTTCGCGGTGCCAGAGGTAGGCAGGACGTGGTTGGTTCCCGCGTAGTAGTCGCCGAGCGGTTCGGGACAGTTCTTGCCCATGAAAATGGAGCCGGCGTTCTTGATTTCGGGCAGATATGCGAAGGGTTCTTCCACCATGAGTTCCAGATGCTCGGGCGCGATTTCGTTGGCAATTTCGACGGATGCATGGAGATTTTCGGTGAGGATGATCTTGCCGTAGGTGTCGATGGATGCTCTTGCAATTTCCGCACGTTCGAGCAGGGGAATCTGCACCTCGAGCTCATATGCAACAGCCGCCGCAAGTCCTGCGGAATCGGTGACCAGAACCGCGGATGCCATTCTGTCGTGTTCCGCCTGGGACAGCATATCCGCCGCCACAACCTTGGGATTGCACGAGCCGTCCGCGATGACGAGCACTTCACTGGGTCCTGCGATCATGTCGATGCCGATTTTGCCGAACACCTGACGCTTTGCTTCCGCAACGAACGCATTGCCGGGACCGACTACTTTGTCGACTGCGGTGACGGTTTCGGTGCCGTACGCGAACGCTGCGATTGCCTGAGAACCGCCCATCTTGTAGATCACGTCAACACCCGCGATTTTTGCCGCCGCAAGGATTGCAGGATTGATTTTGCCGTCCTTCTGCGGAGGAGTCGCCATCGCAATGAACGGTACGGACGCAATCTTCGCGGGAATGACGTTCATGAGCACGGACGACGGCAGGGGTGCACTTCCGCCGGGAACGTACACGCCGACCTTTTCAATCGGAGTGACACGCTGACCGATGATGACGCCCTGCTTGTCGGTGATCGCGTAGCCCTGACGAACCTGACAGCGGTGGTACTTCCGGATGTTTTCCGCCGCTTCGTTCATGATCGCGAGGAATTCCGGGTCAACTGCCGCCATGGCTTCTGCAATCTCGTCCTCCGTCACAACGATGGAGTCGAGCTTGACCTTATCGAATTTTTCGGTATATTCCGCGAGGGCTTTATCCCCGTTTGCGCGCACGTTTTCGATGACGGATGCAACGATTTCTTCGACGTTGTTCGTCTTTTCTTCGTCCCGCGCGAGGATGTCCTGAATGGAGATATCTTTGAGGTTGTATGTTTTAATCATTTTTCCGCTACCGCCTTGCTGATTTTTTCCGCCAGAGCCGCGACTTCGGCGTTCTTGAACCGATATGCCGCCTTGTTTGCGATCAGTCTGGCACTGATGTCGCAGATGGTATCCTTCACTTCGAGGTTGTTTTCCTTGAGTGTGGAGCCGGTTTCGACGATATCCACGATGACGTCGGACATGCCGAGGATGGGAGCCAGCTCAATGGAGCCGCTGAGCTTGATGATGTCGATTTCGCGGCTTTTTGCGGCGTAATGCGCCTTTGCGATGCCTGCGAATTTGGTGGCAACGCGCAGTGCACGGTTCGGGTCGGGAGTTTCGCCAACAACGCCCGCCACGCACATCCGGCATTTGCCGAAGCCGAGGTCAACCAGCTCATACACGTCCGGCTGATGCTCGAGGAGAATGTCGCGTCCGACGATGCCGATATCCGCCGCTCCGCGTTCCACGTAGATGTCCACGTCCGATGGCTTGACCCAGAAATAGCGGACCGTGCCGGCTTCGTCTTCAAAAATCAGCTTTCTCGTTCCGTCGGTCATACCGGGGCATCCGTAACCGAGGGATTCGAGAAGCGCATATACTTTTTCACCAAGGCGTCCCTTGGGCAGTGCAATGTCAAGTCTCTGCAATTTCAAGTCCTCCCTTTGTGTACCGGTAGTGCTCACGGTACCGTACGCTGTTGTTTTCCGCGGAATCTTCTGCCGCCTGCACCCGGACGCTTCTGCCGCCGGATGAGAGCATTTCCACCATTTTCGTCATGCCGATCAGATCCGCGCCGTTCTCGTAGGTGATGAGAATGTCGACGTCGTACCGGTTCGAGTCATCGAAATAGAAGTCGAGCAGGTTCATGTAGATCGCGAATCCGACAGCACCCGTCTGCTTGCCCATCTTTTCCATCAGCTTGTCGTAGCGTCCGCCGGAGAGAATGCCCATGGGAACGCCGTCGATGAAGCCGCGGAAGATGATGCCGTCGTAGTAGCTCATGTCGTTGATGAGGGAGAAGTCCAGTCTGAGATTGTCGCCCTCGCCCACGGCACTGAGGAAATTGTAGATCTCCTTCAGCTCAGCGAGCGCGTTTTTCATGGTGTCGTTGACCGCAAGTGCTTCCGCAGCGGGAAGAACGGTGTCAAAGCTGCCGTAGAGGGAGGCGATTTTCTTCAGCGTGTCGATGAATCCGGCGTCAATGGAGAATTCCCGGGCGATTCTGTCCATGTCGTGGGTGTTCTTCCCGGTCACGCAGTCGAGAAGTCCGAGCCGCGCTTCGTAGGGAATGGATGCACCTTCAAACAGACCGCCGACGAATGCCGCGCTGGAGAGGTCGAGGATGTAGTTCGGAGAGATGCGCGCAAGGCTCTTTTTCGCCAGCATGATGACTTCGCACAGTGTGTACAGGTCGATCTCGCCGATGGATTCGATGCCCACCTGCATGATCTCGCGGTATTCTCCGTCGACGGCGCGGTACACGTTTTCGTTGTAGTATTCCTTGAGCCGCTCACCGGATGCCGCGTTCTTCACAATGGACAGGGTCACGTCCGGCTTGAGTGCCAGCAGCTTGCCGTGCGTATCGTTGAAGGTGATGATGTTGCCGCCCGCAATGAAGCTGCGGTTTTCGGCGTAGAGGTCGTATTCCTCAAACTTCGACATTTTGTAGCGCTTGTACCCGTACGATTCGTACAGGGCGCGGAGGTCGAAGATTGCTTTTTCTTCTTTCCGTAAGATGTTTTCCGTCATGTTTCTTCCTTATATATAAATGAAAATTGTATTCGAGATTTGGACGCGGTAAAATCTGACGCGTATCATTATACCACGCTTTATCGCTTTAGTCAAGTAAAACGCTAAAATTGTTTAGATTTGTAGTTCTGCACAAAATCCAATGCAGAATGGAGAATTCATCATGCAGAATGGATAATACTGTCTCCGGCACCGGAAAATTCACGGAATATTCGTACATTTCTGTTGCAAAAATCGTACGATCGGTGTATAATAAAAGTACAAGGAGATGTTTGAAAGGAGACGAAGTATGTCCATTACCGCAACCGAATTGAAAATGAACCTGAGCAAGTATCTGCTTCTCGCTGAAACCGAAGATATCTACATTACCCGCAACGGCAAAATTGTCGCCAAGCTGACCAATCCCCATCAGGAGCGGGTGGATCTTGCGAAATCCCTGTTCGGCGTGCTGTCCGATGAAATATCCGAAGAGGATGCGAAAAAGGAGCGCCTTGACCGGATATGAAAATTCTGATCGACACCTGTGTGATTATCGATGCCCTGCAAAGCCGCGAACCGTTCCGAAAAGCCGCCGAGGAAATCTTTCTCTCCGCCGCCAATCGCCGCTTCACGGGATTCGTCACTGCGAAATCCGTCACGGATATCTATTATCTGACCCACCGGTGTACCCACAGTGACAGCGAAACCCGGAAAATCCTGAGCACACTCCTGCATCTGTTCAGCATCGCAGACACTACCGCATCCGACTGCCGCTGTGCTCTGCTGTCCGGAATCACGGATTACGAAGACGCGGTCATGGCGGAAACGGCTCTCCGTGAAAAAATCGAATGCATTGTTACCCGGAATGTGAAGGATTACAGCAAATCCGCGGTGCCGGTTCTGACGCCGGATGCCTTTTTAAGCCTCCTGAATACAGAGAACAACCCTCAATAAACCCCGAAAAGCCCTCCCGTCCGTGATGTTTCGCAGACAGGAGGGTTTCTCTTGTATCCGGGGGAAATCAGAATGTCATTTCGTCGCCGTCGGGAACAATTCTTACCACGCGGGTATCCCCTTTGGCTTCGATCATGCCGCCGACGTAGTATTTGCTGCCGTCCTCGCGCTTTTTCTCGGGGATGGAGCAGACCGCGGTCGGGAACTGTGCATTGCGGCACGTTTCGGTATGCGCGGGAATGAAGTATGCACGGTGCATGTGTCCGCAGAGGAGCAGATCAATGCCCATTTTGCCGAGCAGCTCGGTCCAGTATTCGTACACATCATCCGCGACGTCGAAGGGATGCTGGAAATGCTCCACGAACGGAACGTGGCAGATGGCGATCTTGTGCTTGACGCCGGGCGCTTCGTACTCGGTTTCCTTGTTGGCAATGAGCCATTCGAGGTATTCCGTCTCGCGCTTGCGGAAGGTTTCAAACAGAATCGTGCCGCCGTATTCGACGTTGTGGTCGTACTTGTCCTCGCCGCAGTCCAGAACCAGACCCCAAAGACCGCCCTGACGGAAGGAGTAGAAGGTTTCCCGTCTGCCGTTCCGGAATGCGGTGGGAATGTAGTTCGGGAGAAGCTGTGCCGCGAGTCCGCGTGTGTCGTGGTTGCCGCGGGAGTAGATGACCGGACGCTCGCCGTGCACGGAATTTCCGACCAGCTCGAACGAGGTATAGAAATTCGCGATTTCGTAGCTGTGCTCGTTGATGTCGCCGTTGAGCACGATAAGGTCGCAGTCCCCGACGGATTTGTAGGTTTCCACGGGCGTCTGCGTTCTCGCGTGGGTGTCGGCATACTGGAACAGGCGGAAATCGTCGCCGGTGACCGGATAGAACTTGTATTCCTTCCGCACCTTTTCCTCACCCTTAGGATAGTAGGGCTTCTTGTCGAGATATTCCACGAACACGACGGTGTACTTCCCTGCCGCGTTCAGCTTGTCACCGGGAACGGGAATCTTGTGTACGGTGTCGTAGATCAGGAGGCCGCCTTCTTCATCCGTGAAGCGCTCGCCGTCAATCTCGATCCAGCCCAGCCCCATCGTTTCGGTGATGAAAATGATCTGGTAATCGTGTCCGACCGCAAATACGGCGGGATCAAATTTCAGAACGCTGTTTTCCATAGAATCCTCCCTGTTTACAGAACGACTTCCGTGCCGTCGAATGCCTTGCCGTACTGGTAGTGGTGCTGGTGCTTTGCCATTCTCGCGAGATCTTCATCCCATGCGGGAGAGATGTGGTTGTGAAGCACACGCTTGACCTTTGCGTTTTCGAGCGCCTTTTCCGTGTGATCGGAGGAGAAATGCGCGGATTCCACGATCACGAGGTCGATTTCTTCCTCATACACAACCTGCGGGAAGTCCACGGTGGGATGCTTGAGGTCGCCGGTGAACAGCACCTTTTTGCCTTCCGCTTCGACGAGGTACGCGAAGGAGTTGGGGCAGTGCTGGGTGGGAATCGCGGTAACTTTCAGAACACCGTCGTCATAGGTCACGCCGGGCTGCGTCAGTTCAAAGCGGATGCCTTCTCTCAGCACACTGCCGAAGCCCTTGAACCAGCCGTTCATTGCGTCAATGACGTTCTGCGAGGGAACGACAATGGTGGGATCCGCGGTCTTGAAGTACCAGTTGATGAGGTCAACATAGGACAGCAGACCGTCGCAGTGGTCGCCGTGGGGATGGGTGATGAAAATGCCCTTGACATCGTTCACGCTGATGCCGCGTTTGATGACGTCTTCGATCGCCTGGGTGCCCATGTCGATGAAGTAGTAACGTCCCTCTGTCTCGATCATGGTGCAGGAGCATCTCCGGAAGGGTTCCGGTACGCCGTGGCTTGTTCCGATAAAGCTAAGTCTCATGGTAGTGTCCTTTCTGTGTGATGATTTATGAAATTCGATTGCTCCGGGAATCAGCCGATCAGCTCAGCCATTTCGTCGATGGTTTCATCAAACAGCTTCATGCAGTCCTCAACAACCTTGGGAGAGGTCAGGTCGATGCCGGCGATCTTCAGCTCGTTGATGGGATAGTCGGAGCCGCCGGTGGACAGGAATTCGAGATATGCGGATGCGTCGCCGGTTTCGAGAATCTTCGATGCAATGGCAACAGCGGAAGCAAATCCGGTCGCATACTGGTAAACGTAATATGCGCGGTAGAAATGCGGGATGAACGCCCATTCGTACTTCAGCTCGTCACGGAAGTCCGCGTCGGGATAATACTGCTTCACAAGATCCGCGTACAGATTGTTCAGCGCGTCTGCCGTGATCGGAATGCCTGCCGCTTCCATTTCGTGAGCCTTGTATTCGAATTCCGCGAACAGAGTCTGGCGGAACATCGTGGTACGGAAGCCTTCGAGGAAGTGATTCAGCACATACGCACGGCGCTTGGGATCGGTTTCCGTCTTCAGGAGGTACTTGGTCAGGAGCACTTCGTTGCAGATGGATGCCACTTCCGCAACCAGCAGATGATAGCCGGCGTTGGCGTGATCCTGCTTCTGACCTGCGATATAGGAATGCATCGCGTGACCCATTTCGTGAGCCAGCGTGAACGCGTCGTCAAGGGTGAATGCGAAGTTCAGCTTGACAAAGGGATGCACGCCGTACACACCGGAGGAGAATGCGCCGGATTCCTTGCCGGGAGTCTCATAAACGTCGATCCAGTTTTCCCGGTAGGCCTTGCGGACCACGTTCTGATAGTCCTCGCCAAGGGGAGCAACCGCATTGACAACCAGTTCGCAGGCGGTTTCGTAGTCCATGGGGTAATCCACTTCGCTGACGATGGGAGTATAGAGGTCAAATACGTCGATGGCGTCCAGTCCCATCACCTTCTTGCGGAGATTCAGATACTTGGACATGATGGGTGCGGCATTGTGAACCGCTTCCACAAGAGAGTCGTAAACCGCTTCGGGAACATTGGAGCCCGCCAGAGATGCCGCACGTGCGGAGGAATACCCGCGGAGATCGGCGTACATGTTGTCCTTCTTGACACTGCCGCCGTAGAGGGTTGCGATGGTGTTGATGTACTTGCCGTAGGTGCCGAACATGCCCTTGAATGCACAGTCGCGGACTTCCTTGTTCTCGGATTCGCGGAGAGCACGGAAATTGCCGGAGGTCAGCTGTACTTCAGTACCGTTTTCGCCCTTCACCATGGGAAGTTCCATTTCCACGTTGGTGAACATGTTGTAGGTCTGTCTGGGCGTACCGGTGATCTTGGAGACCTTTGCAAGGATTGCCTCGCTCTTTTCGTCCAGAACATGGTCACGCAGACGGGTGGAGTCTTCAATGGTGTGCGCGTACTTCTTCAGGGGTTCGTATTCCATAAAGGATGCCAGCGTTTCTGCGGGAATTTCCATCAGCTCGGGATCGAAGAACGCTGCCGCACCGCCTGCCTTGACGTAAACCATTCCCACGCGGTCGCTCATTGCCTGTGCATGGGTGTCACTGCCGTCAACCACCTTCTGCAGGGATGCATAGCTGCTTACACGGCCCAGCTTTTCCCAGTAGGCGTCCATGGTTTCAAAGGCGTTGAACAGAGCTTCGGGAGAGGTGCCGAGGGTTCCCTTCAGTGCTTCGATCGAGGAAATCTTCGCTTCACATTCCGCGAGAGCCGCTTCCCACGCTTCATCGGTGGGAAAAAGATGGGTAAAGTCCCACTTGTACTGAGCGGGAATTTCGTTTCTGTTTTTCATAGGTAAATCCTTTCCGGGGATGTTCTTGTTTTCCGTTATTTTGTATCAATCTGCACTTGTCCCCGCGTACGTTTCGGGAAACCAAATGCTGTGCGAGATCAGCGATACCGGCGGCCTGTCTTCTCGAGATATCTCGCACACTGTCCTACCCAGTCGGTCTGGATGATGTCGAATCTGTCCGCATTCCAGCCCCAGCCGAATTCGGGGTCACCGCCGACTGCCGCGTCATCGGAGTGTCCTGCCGCGAGAACTGCCTTGTAGTTGTACACAATGGAGTTGACCCAGCAGAGCTTGCCGTCCTTACGGAGGAGTTCGCGGTATGCTTCGCTTGCGGTTTCGTCGTCCTCGGTCTTGAAGAGGAGCTCGGTGCCGATGTAGTTGATATTGCGCGCCTTGAGCATTTCGTGACAGCCGTTGTCCGCGCTGATGATGGGCAGGAACTGAATGTCGGGAGCGTATGCTTCCACGATGTCGAGCTGTTCCTTCTTGGGAGCGCACTTGAGGATGATCTGATCCTTCATGTCGTGGCGCTTGACGACTTCAATGATCTTCGCCGGATTGTCGCCGAACTTGTCGATGTTGATGTAGCAGCGTCCCTTGAAGTGTTCGAGCACTTCGTCGAGGGTGTTCAGTCCGATCTGGGTTGCGTCGCCGTCGAAGTTGCACAGTCTCAGCTCACGGATTTCAGCCGCGTTCATGTGGCGGATGTTGATGTCCTTGTTGAACTGGCGCTTTTCCATGCCGGGATGGAAGATGAACAGCTCGTCGTCCGCGGACTTGGTCACGTCGATCTCGATCATGTCCGCGCCTTCGGTCAGTGCGAATTCATACGCGACGATGTTGTTGCAGGGGATGTTGCCGCCCCACACACCGCGGTGAGCGCAGAGGATTACCCGTTCGGATGCGGTTTCTCTGATGTCAAATTTCATGATGTTGTACCTCTTTCGTTGGGATTTTTATAAGAATTTCGTTTTGAAGTCGTTTATTGTTTTCCGCTTTTTCCAAACCGTTCTTTCAGGCTTACCATACAGCCTTTCAGTCCGTTTTCCACATCAGCGGCGAAGGATTTATCCGTTACGATCAGCCACAGGAACCGTGCGACGATGATCACATCGACCGCCAGAAACAGGAACAGATACAGATCCTTGAAGTCCAGTGTCATATGCATGATCTTTTCACCGTCCGCCAATGTCCGGCTGATGCAGAGCCAGTCAAGGCTTCCCTGCCGCAGGATATAGTCCAAACTGAGGCAGGCTGTTGCGGAAACCATCAGAGTGATGAATGCGGCGGCAAGTCCGTACATTGGATGACCGACAGCGGCAAGACCGCGGCTGATCCAGTAAATTGCTGTGCAGCATATCACCGCCAAAATGATTTTCTTCAGGATTTCAACCAGAAACAGTGCGGGAACTGAGAAAACGCCTTCTGCGGCTTTCTGTGTGAACAACTCCAGATCCTCTGTATTCACGCGAGGATGCAGATGGAGACAGTCCCGGATCTGCGTGAGATCGCCGTCCGGCATAAAAAACTGTTCGATCAGCATTTTTGACCCAAGATCAGCAAGAATGAGTATCGCGCTGAAAATCAGAATGTATTTCAGATATCGTTTCATGCTTTCCTCCCGCAGAATTTTATTGTTTCTAGAAAAATTCTCTTACCGCCCCCGGCGGACCATGGATTTGAGCTCCTTCACGGTGACGATTTTGAACAGAATCACAAGCACCGCGTAGATGACAACGGCGATCATGATGGCGAGAAGTCCGCCCTTTCTCACGCCGATGAGGTTTGCAAGGGGATTGAAGATCACGTACGCACCGGCGCCCATGATGAGGGACGCGGCGAGGGTTTTGATCGTATTGAGAATGATCGCGCCGCAGCCGGTGAGGTATTTCCGGAGGAAGAACAGGTTCATGCCGATCATGACGACATAGCATGCGCAGGTCGCGATGGGAGCACCCATGATGTTCACAGCCGGAACCGCAACAAGGACTGCGTTGAGCACGCACTTGATGACGCCGCCGACGCACAGGCTGATGAGGGGCTTATTGACCTGCCCGAATGCCTGCAAAATCGCGCCGCTGATGGAAACGACCGCGTACAGGATCACCGCGATGCCGTAGACAGCAAGAAGGGGTGTGCCCGCGTCCGCTTCTTCGGGAATATTGAAGTAGATGATGTTCATGATGGGACTTGCGAGAACGGTGATGCCCACGCCTGCGGGAAGTGCGAGCATGAGTGCGTACTTGAAGCAGGTGGTCATGTTCTTCGCCACGCCTTCCGAATCCTTTGCAGTATATGCCGCAGTCAGGACGGGCAGGATGCTGACGGAGAAGGGCACAATGAACGCGGACGGGAAGTTGAAGATTTTCTTCGCATTGCCGAACACGCCGTAGAGCCAGTTTGCGTCCTCGTAGGAATAGCCGAGCGTGTCCTGCAAAATATTCATGATGACCGCGGTATCAACGAGGTTGACAAGGCTCATCACGGACGCGCCGAGGGACACGGGAATCGCGATGCGGAACAGCTCCTTCGCGAGACTTTTGTCGGAACGGACTGCCATGCCGCTGGGTTCAACGGATTTTGCCGCGCGCTTCTTGTGCCACAGCAGGTAGAACACCGCCAGAACCGCGCCGATGGAAACGCCGAGGATCGCACCAGCGGAGCCGCCGACGTACGCAAGCTCGGTTCTCAGAAGGACGTACGCCATCGCACAGCCGAGAATCAGCTTCGCAAAGGCTTCGATGACCTGCGATACCGCCGTGTGGATCATGACGGAATGTCCCTGAAAATAGCCGCGGAGTGCGGACATCACAAATGCGCAGAACGCCGTGATCGCCAGCACGCGGATGGACAGGGCGGAATTGGGATTGCCGATGAGGTTTGCCAGAAGATCCGCGCCGAAGAACATGAACGCGGCAATGACGGCACCGATGACGGTGAAAATCCGCGCGGAAACGGTGTAAATGCGCTCCGCTTCGTCGGTGTTGCCGGAAACGAGCGTCTCACTGACCATACGGGACACGGCAACGGGAAGACCCGCAGACGCCAGTACGGCAAGCATGTTGTAGATATCGTATGCGGCATAGAAATAGCCCATGCCTTCTCCGCCGAGCATGTTGGCAATCGGGATGGTGAACAGGAGTCCCGCCAGCTTGACGAAGGCGGTGGAGATGGTGAGGATGAACGCGCCCTGCAGGAACGTTCCTCTGGTATCGGTGTTTTTCAGAATCGGCACCTTCTTTCAGGATGAATTTTTATTACTGTATTTTATCAGATTTACGCCGGAAAGTCAACGTATTTGCTACATTATACCATATTTATGCCGGATTTATTGCGTCACGACGTCTGCGCGGCTGCCGCTCACGGTCTTTGTGACGACGATTTTCTTTCCGATCCGCTGTCTCAGCTCCGCGACGTGGGAAATGATGCCCACACTGCGTCCGTCACCCGTCGTGGATTCGAGCACGGACATCGCGGTGTCGAGCGATTCTTCATCCAGCGAACCGAAGCCCTCGTCGATGAACATCGCATCAATGTGCACGCCGCCGGCTTCCGCTTCCGTTTCGTCCGAGAGCGCGAGTGCCAGTGCAAGGGATGCCGTGAACGATTCGCCGCCCGAGAGAGACTTTGCACTGCGCACCGTGCCGTTCCAGTGGTCGGTGATGTCCAGCTCCAGACCGGTTTTCTCGCGCTGATTGTCCGCAGTCGTGCGCCGTTTCAGCTCGTACCGTCCGTCGGTCATCTTCATCAGCCGGATATTGGCGCGGCGTATGATCCGCTCGAACAGACGCATCTGCCAGAATGTCTCGAGCTTGATTTTGTCCTTACCCTTGAGCGCGCCGTTTGCCGTATCGGAGATGAGCGAGAGCTGAACGAGGCGTTTTTCCGATGCCGCCGTTTCCTCAAGCGTTTCGCACAGGGTCTCGCCGACGATGCGGTTTCTCTCCAGTGCGGCACGGCGCGTCATGACCTGCTCCGTCAGCCCGTCAAGCAGGGACTGCGTGTCGTGTGCGAGTTGTTTCAGCTCGTCCGCCTTCTCTGCGGCACTGTCGATGAGCTGTTCGCGCAAGGTTTCGGCGGATGCACGGCACGATTCGACGGATTTTTCGCATGTGACACGGTTGTTTACGGCGTCCTCAGCGGATTTTTCCATCTTCCGCGCGTCGTCGGTCAGTCGGGTGATTTCGCGCTCCAGCTCAGCGGCACTGCCGAACGTGAGCGTCTGACGGAGCTGTACCGCCTGTTTTTCCCTCTCCTCCGCCACTGCGGCAAGCCGGAGAATCCGCCCGTTCAGCTCCGCAAGCTCGGATTTTTCGTTCTCGAGCTGTTTTTGGAACCGCGCCAGCTTTTCTTCATGCGATTTGAGTTCCGACGCCGCTTTTTCCGCCTGCGAGATGCTCTGCCGGAGTGCGATTTCCTCCTGCGCAAGCTCGAGGGCGCGTTTTTTCGTCGATTTCACTACGTCATCCGTTCCGCCGTCCGTCTGTGCGAGAAGTTCTTCGCCGAGCCGTGCGGCAGTCGTTTTCATCGAGCCGAGCGTGAGTGCGATTTTCTCGGCGGTATCGCGCGATTTTTCCGCTTGGAGCTTCGTCCGGTCGAGCAGTTCGCGCGTGATGGCGGCTTCGTCCGTTTTCGCAGGCGCGGGATGTTCAACCGATCCGCACACGGGACAGGGTTCTCCGTCCGAGAGCTCCGCCGCAAGGGTTCCCGCGAGTCCGCTGAGATACCTGCCGTGCATGGCGTCATACTCGCGCACCAGCTTTTTCATCTTCGCGGCCGCGGCTGTGTAGTCGGTTTCGGTCTCCCGGATCTGCGCGTTCAGTTTTTCAAGCTCCGCGGCTCTGACGAGAATATCGGCGGTTTTCTTTTTCTCCGAGAGGCACAGGGTCAGCTTTGCTCCGAGCGCATCGAGTTGTGCCGCCGTCTGTCTGAGCGCTTCCGTTTCCTCCGTCAGGTCCGCGATGACCGATTCTTCCTTCTGCGCCCGTCGGGTCAGGAGCAGTGCGCGTTCTTCCGCCTCCTTTGCGTCCGATTTCGTCTCCGCAAGCGACTTTGTCAGCTCGTCAAGCGTCCGGTAATCGTCGGTTTTGGATCGGTGCGCGGCGGCTTTTTCTCTCAGCTCCCTCGCTTTTTCGGGCAGATCGGCTGTTTCCGCTTCTTCTTTTCGTGCAAGCTCCAGTTTTTCTTCGGCAAGCGCGAGGGATGCTTCGGTTTTCTTCAGAATTTCCGTGTTTTTCTTATCATTTTCCGCTTTCGCGAGGAGGGATCGTGCGGCATTCAGCTCCGATGAGAGAAGCCCGCGCTGTTCATCCGATTTCGCGATATCCTCCGCACATCTCTGCCATGCCGCACCCATTGCCTCCCGCAGCTCTCCGCCGTCCGCGTACGGGATTTTCTCCAGCCGCATGAGCAGTTCCTCATCCTCCGTTCCGATCATGGACGCGGTCGTGACGGCACGTTCCCTGAGGGATTCGACACGGCGTTTTTCCTCAGCGGCGGCAGATTTCGCCTTTTCGGAGAAGGTGTCGTACAGGTCGGTCTTGAAAATTCTGCGGAGCACCTTCATCCGCTCATCGGTGTTGGCAAACAGAAGCTCGCGGAATTCACCCTGCGCGATCATCACCGTCCTCCGGAACTGTTCGCGGTTCAGCCCGATCAGCTCCGTCACGGCGGCAGTCACGTCCTTCTGCTTTGTTATGAGCTTGCCGTCCGGTGTTTTCAGCCACGCTTCGGTGGATTTTTCAAGAACCGGCACGCCTTTTTTGATCCGTTCGCGTCCCCATTCGCGGTAGATTTCGCACATCCCGCCGCGGTGCTCGAACATGAGCTGAACCGAGGTCATCACGCCGGTTTGAGCATACTTTGAGCGGAGCATCGCGGATTCCCGGTTTTCACCGCTCGGCTCGCCGTAGAGCGCAAAGGTGATCGCGTCAAAGAGCATCGTCTTCCCGGCTCCGG
>JAFUQY010000348.1 GCA_017472105.1 Clostridia bacterium
ATAATCATGTCGACCTTTTCGGTCTGCTTGACGGAACCCATACCGAACAGACGGCGCACGTCGACAATACCGATGCCGCGCAGCTCGATGTAATACCGGATCAGCTCGGGAGATGTGCCGACGATGGTCTTCGAGGATACTTTGCGCAGCTCAACCGCATCGTCCGCGATGAAACGGTGACCGCGCTTAATCAGCTCGATTGCGGTTTCACTCTTGCCGACGCCGCTGTCACCGGTGATGAAGATACCTTCGCCGTAGACCTCGACGAGAACGCCGTGACGGGTGATCTGCGGTGCGAGCTGTACGTGCAGGAACGAGATCAGGGTCGCCATGTAGTCACTGGTGGTTTCTTCGGTTCTGAGAAGCGGCACTTCGAAATATTCGGCAAGCTCCGCGAAAACGGGGTCGAACTCATTTCCGTGAGCGATGACGATGGCAATGGGATTGCGCTTGAGGTAATCGGTCAGCTTTGTCCGTTTTTCATCATCGGACATCTTCTTGATGAACATCAGCTCCGCGTTTCCGAGAATCTGCACGCGCTTGGGGTCGTAGTGATCGAAAAATCCGGCAAGCGCAAGTCCGGGACGGGTTACCTCTGACGAGGAAATCATGATGTGCTTGGGATCGTCCGGTGTATAAACAACCTTGAGGGCGGTATCGTCGATAATTTTCTGTAAATCAACACGGGAAGTAAAATCGTCCATAATTCACCTGTTCCATCTTCGGGTTATTGATATATCCATTATACCATATCCCTTCGCCGATTGCAATAACTTTTGCGCGAAGACGGTCAGATTCTGTAAATTTCATGTTTACCGAAAATCGCATCCCTGTTCACACCGTATTCATCTGATTCCGCTATAATTAATCTGTATTATTATATTTAAATGAAGGACACTGACATCCATGAAATATATGAAGAAAACAGTCACCGCCATTCTCCTTGCCGCTCTGCTCACTTCCCTGACTGCCTGCGGAAATGAAAAAAAGATTCTGGAAAGCTCGAAGGAAGAAAAGACCGCTGTGATGACCGTCGACGGCCACGAGGTTCCGATGGAGCTGTACCGTTATCTGGCATTGCAGTACAAGGCTTCCTACGGCGGCAGCGACAATCCCGACATGTGGCTCGGTGACTCCGGCGCGGCGCTTCTGGCTGAGCTGAACGAGGACGTGGAGGAATCCGTCATCCGCCTGTACACGACGATTTCCCTGTGCGAAGACTACGGAATCAAGCCGGACGACGCGTACATCGAAGATGCGGTTGAGATCACAATGGATGAAATCTACGAGGGCTACGGGTACGACTATGAAGCCTACGCCGAATCCATCGCCGCGTATAACATGAACGACAGCGTGTACCGTTTCCTCATGCGCAACGACATTCTTGCAGAGGAGCTCATGGCGAAGATGATCGCGAACGGTGAGCTTCCCTCCGGAGATGATACGCTGAAATCCATTCTGATGGGTGATGAGCTGATCCGGGTCAAGCAGATTCTCGTCAACGACACGACGCTCACCGAAGAAGAAAACCGTCAGCTCGCCGAAGAAGCATTGTCCCGCGCGGTTGCCGGTGAGGATTTTGACAGGCTCGTCAACAAGTACGGCGACGACTGGCAGATGTTCAACAATACCGACGGCTACTACGTCTCCCGCGGCATGTTCGATAAAGCGTTTGAAGAAGCGGCGTTCGCTCTTGACATCGGCGAGATCAGCATGATCGTGGAAACCGAGGCGGGTCTCTCCATCATCCAGCGTCTCGAAAAGGATGCCGGATACATTGAAAAGCACTTCGATACCCTTGCGGATGACTACCTCAGAGGATTGTACAATATTATCCTCGAGAAGCACGAAGACACCCTCACCGCAGAAAAGCTGCCCAAGCTCGACGACTACACCATCTTCAACATGACGATGTCCAACGACTGACGGTGAACGGCTGTGAGATATTACAGAAGAACCCGCTCCGGCAGCGGAAAAGCGAAAAAAGTATTCCTGCGCATCCTGTTCGTTCTGGTTGCGGCGCTTGTCATCACGATTCTCGCGGTCGCACTCGGCATCTGGCTCAAGCAGAAGGTCGCGTCGGCGGAATCCATGGAATTTGAATATCCCGAGAACGAATCCGCCGAAACTCTGCCCATCACAGCAGGGGATGTCGAGATGCATTCGCCCACGGTTTTCGGTGCCGGACTTGATGTTTCCGATTACGAGAGCGAAGACGAAATCGTATTATCGATCAATCAGCTTGCGGAGTATTACGACACGCTTACCCTGCCGCTCACCGATGAAAACGGCACGCTGATTTACACTTCACCCGCGCTCTGTGCGTTGATGCGGATGCCGGCTCCCGAGTCCGACCGCAATTTTACGCTTCTTTCCTCCGCTGTGACCGCAGGAAAGGTGAAAAACATGCGGATTTCCGCGCTTCTCACTCCCACGGATGACGCTGAAACCGACGCGGCACTGATCTCCGAGCTCGCCGTACTCGGCTTTGACGAGATTATTTTCACACCCGCTTTCGGAGAATCCATCAATTACAGCGACGCCAACCGTCTGCGCAGTCATCTGTCATCCTGTGCAGAAAAATCCGGCAGTGCATGCACTCTCGGCGTGATGATTCCGTCCGGGTATTACCTCCGTGCGTCCGATGCCAAGCAGATTCAGATGATCGCATCCGCGGCGGATTTTCTTGCGATCACCTTCACTTCCGGCACAACAACGACCGGCGCTTACCGTACGGTTACCTCCGAAATTTCGTCCCTCCTCGGCAGTTTCAGCGTGTATAACATGCGCGTGATTCTGACCGATGACAGTGCGGACATTCTTTCTGCGAAAACCAAGGCGTGCACTGACAAGGGGATCACCAGCATCACGCTGACCTCTCCGGTTCTGCCGACGGAAATGATTTTCTCCGACGAATATCAGGCGGAAACCGACGCTCCCGTCGAAACCGAGCCGAAACAGACCGTTCCCAGCGAGACAAATCCCTATTCCGCCGGAAGCACAACCTATCCTTCCTACCGGGATGTCGTTCCCGAGACCGAAACGGAGGAGTGACGCCATGCTCCCGAATCTTGTTTTTACACCCGACTGCGAGATGTACCGTCAGAACGGCGTTCTCGAGAAACTCCCCGAAGGCACACCGGAGTCCAGCCTGCCCGACAGACTGCTGCATTCCCTCAAAAGCGGTGACGCTGCGGGGTTCCGGCGCTTCTGTGCGGCATTGTACGATATTGACAATGACTCCGCGAATTATGCGGTTTATCCCCTTGTCGGAAGGCGGTTTCTTCCCTTCCGTTTTGCGTTCTGCGAGAAGCTTCTGCTGAATGAAACGCCGGTTACCGTCGTGTACTTCGGTGATCGCATGGGGGATTTTCACACGCTTATGTCCCCGTCTTCATCGTTCTGCCGCGACATAACCGGCATGGTGATTCACGATCTGCTCTGCCTGCGCAACAAATTTCACACTAATTTTCTCACACCGGAATCCCTGCTTGTGTTCGGCGATTTCCCGCTGATCGCACATGCCGCCGAGAATACGTCCGACGACCGCGAGCCGTACTGCGATCTGCACCAGCTGACCTCCCGGATTTTCGAATCTCTGTCAGACACGGATGCACTCCGCCTGACCGAATTCATTCTGGAACCGCTGGAATCCGATCCGATGCATCCCACAAGGCTTCCGATCGTGACCTGCCCTGTTGAGGCTTTCGTTTATATCATCTCGATCCTCTCGTTCGTTTTCAGCGCGCTGTCCGACGATCATCGGATTACCGCTCAGGCGAAAAATTTCGGTCAGGGCGCCGAAGTCAGATTCCGTACCCGCACAACCCGCGCCGATGTGTTCGCCGACGGTACCTCCAACGCCGAGGATTTCTGCCATTCGTCAAAGCATCTCGCTTCTCTCGCGAAAATTGCATCCGCGACGGCATTCACCTTCGGCATCCGGCTCGATTTCATGTATGATCCGGACACATCCACGCTTTCCGGTATTCTCGGAGTCGGCTATGAAACCATGAGGCCGCCCGTCGAGTTCCGTTACAGCGATCCTTACAGCGCAGTTGCCGCAATTCTCCGCGAAGCGTCCGCGTTATTCTCCGCCTGATCCCGCGATCAGCAGAAGCCCAAGGATCAGCACTTCCGCGCTTAGTCCGTCCTCCGCAATCAACAGCATCACCAGCAGGATAATCAGCTCCTCACTTCCCAGCCTTCCGCGCAGACTTTCCATGAGCTGTCCGATCGTTCGGAGTGCAGACTCCTGCGGGTGATGCGTTTTCTCTTCTTCTCTGATCTCCGGGATTTCTGTTCTGATCTCCGGGCTTTCTGCGCTCACAGGCTCGGGAAGCAGTTCCGGGATCTCCGGTTCTTCTGTTCGTTCATCCCGGATCAGATCCTGCGGTTCATGCCGTTTGGTTTCCATGCTCGGATTGAACGCGGTTCCGTCATATCCCGGCGGCGGCGTGTATTTCTGCTTTACGAAATTCCGGGTGTACATGCGGCCTCCTTACTTGTTCCCGAGAAGTCCCTCGATTCCGCCGAATGCGCTCACAAGGTCGCTCAGCTGAAGGACGGAGATGCATTTGTCAATCATGTCGCATCGGGAACTGTTCATGTATGGTTTCAGGGCGTACATCAGTTTTTCGGCTTTGTTTTTGTCGTATTTCAGTCCAGGATGAATCATGGGTGGTTTGCTTTCCTGTGTTTTTTCCTCCTTATTTTCATTCTCACTGCTTTCGGATTTTTCACCGGATCCGCCGAGCATGGGCTGAACCATCGCCATTACTTCCGGCAGCTTCGCCATCATCTCCTGTGATGCGCCTTCCTTGTCACCATCGCCGCGGAGCTCACTCACCATGCCGGCAAACTCCGGGTTCTCGATGATTTTTTTAATCATTGCGGAAAGATCGTCCCCGTTCATGTCAGCCGCCTTCCCGATATCTCTGCATCAGCACGTCGATCCGCTCCAGATCCTCATCGGTGACCGCTTCGAGAACACTGCGGATTCTGCGTACGGATCTCTCGTCAAATTTCTTACCCGACACATCGATTCCCGTACTACTGAGAAGAAGTTTGAGCATTGCAAGGAGACGGTCATCGGGCATTTCGAGCAGCTTATCGATGGATTTCTTGTTAATCATAGCACAGTCCCTCCTGTCTTCCTTTTCAGCATATTCCGGCTTACTCAATTCTGTTACGAAACTGAGGTATATTTTCTTGAAAATTCTTGTCTTTTCCGATTCCCACGGGTCAACACGGGTCATGTCTCGCGCAATTGACGAAAATCTGCGGCACGGCGGTCTGGATTACGTATTCTTCCTCGGCGATGGCATCCGCGATCTCGAGACTGTATCCAATGAATTTCCGACGGTTTCCATGGACGCGGTTTACGGTAACTGCGATAGCGGATTCACAACTTTCGCGGATCTCTCCAATGCCGTTTATGAGAAAACTGTTGTTGCAGGCGGCGTCCGGTTCCTGCTCATGCACGGTCACAAGTTCGATGTTAAGTCAACCTACCAGCGTGCTGCTGATTATGCAATTGCCAAAAAAGCAGATGTACTTCTGTTCGGTCATACGCACAACCGCACGGACATCACCATCGACGGCTCGGACAGCGGACATGTACGGATAATTAATCCCGGATCCTGCGGACTCTACGGCGGATCGTTTGCTCTTCTGAACGTAGTCAATCGTCAGGTCGTTGCCGGATTCGGATCGTACTGATTTTATTCATTTGCCTATCTTTAGTTATGCATATGCCTAATTCCGATTTTAGACATATGCATATTTAACTTTCGCATAAAAAAAGAGCATCCGATAATGGATGCCCTTTTTGATTATGTTAGAAGATTAGTTTCTCTTCTTGGAGATAGCGTAACCAGCTGCGGAAACAACTGCTGCAACTGCTGCGATTACTGCTGCGTCGAAGGTCTGAGGAGCTTCAACTTCTTCAGTTTCAGCGGGAGCTTCAGTTTCAACAACTTCTGCTTCGGTTTCAGCGGGAGCTTCGGTTTCAGCTTCA
>JAFUQY010000349.1 GCA_017472105.1 Clostridia bacterium
CCCTTGCAAAACCTGTGCAGAATGTGGTATCATGGTATCAGATAAAATCAGCGATCATGCAAAGGAGAACATTATGCAGACCATTCACATCAAAGCGGATTTTGCCTCCGTCACCGGCAGAATCAAGCCCATGCACAGCGTAAACAACGGCCCGGCAGCCGTCAGAGGTTCGTCCAATGCCGGATATTTCACCGACGCCGCCATCCCGTTCGCACGCACCCATGACGCCAACTTCGCTCCCCAGTACGGCGCACCGCACACCGTCGACATCATCTCGATCTTCCCCGACTTCGACGCCGACGAAAACGATCCCGCCTCCTACGATTTCCACCTCACCGATGAGTACATGGAAAAGATCATGGCGACCGGAACGCAGGTGTTCTACCGTCTCGGCAACAAGATCGAGCACGAATCCAAGCGGTACGGTGCTCTCCCGCCGAAGGATTTCGCAAAATGGGCACGGATCTGCGAGCACGTCATCCGCCACATGAACGAGGGCTGGGGCAACGGTCACCACTACGGCATCACCTACTGGGAAATCTGGAACGAGCCCGATCTGCATCCCCAGTGCTGGGACGGTCAGAACGAGCTCTTCTTCGAGCTGTTTGAAACCGCGGCACGGCACCTGAAGGCATGCTTCCCCGACCTGAAAATCGGCGGACCTGCCGTCACTTCCGTGAACAACAAGAAATTCCTCATCCCGTTCTTCGAATACATCACCCGCGACAAGGCAAATCCCGTGCCGATGGACTTCTTCTCCTTCCACCGCTACACGACCACGCCCGAGGATCTCGCCGCGCACTGCTGGGAAGCACGCCGTCTCTGCGACGAATACGGCTACACCGACGCGGAAACCATCCTCAACGAGTGGAACTACGTCAAGAACTGGACGCCGCGCGAGGATATGCTCTACTCCTACCGCACGATTCCCTCTCTCAAGGGCTCCGCGTTCATCCTCTCCTGCATGATCGCCTGCCAGCACAGTCCGCTCGATCACCTCATGTATTACGACGCGCGGGTCAACACAAACTGGAACGGTCTGTTCGATCCTCTGTCGCAGGAGCCGCTCAAGCCGTACCACGCCCTCTGGGACTACGCACAGCTTTACAAACTCGGCAGTGAAGTCACCGCTTCGTCGGACTGTGACGATGTAAAAACCGCCGCCGCTGTCAGTGAGGACGGAAAAACTGCCGCGATCCTGCTCTGCTACTACAAGGATCACAAGAGCATGGACGGCAGCGCGTGCGAGGAAGAAACCGTGAAGGTGCGCATCGACTGGTCTGGTTTTGCGTCCGGTGACGGCGTGACTGCGGAATACCGCTTCATCGACACAGCGGACGATGGAAACGAAGTCCGCGTGGAGGAAACCTTCTTTGGCGAGACCGGCGCGCATGTCTTCACCCTGCCGCTGTACACCTCCATCCTCGTGACCCTGAAAAAGTAAATAAAAAGTCCTGCATTCCCGTTTTCCGAGAGTGCAGGATTTGTTTTATTCTACAATCAAACAATAGTTGTCGATGCCGATGTACTTGCCGAATTTCTTTCCGACCTCGCGGATGGTGCCGCAGAACTCGAAGCCGAACTTTTCGTGCAGGGCGCGGCTCGCATCGTTCCCGGACGTAATCACGGAAACCACACAGTGAATCGACGGCTCCGCTTTGGCTTCGTTGATGAGGTACTCCATCATCGCAGACGCAATACCCTCACCGCGGTGATCGGGCGCGACGTAGATGCTCAGCTCCACGGTGGATTTGTAGGCTTCCTTGAGGCGGTACTGGGACAGGGAGGCATATCCGGCGGCTTTTCCGTCGACGATGCACACGTACAGGGGATGATTGTCCACGTTGTGCGCACGGTACCACGCCTGCCATTCCTCCATGGTACGGGGATTGAGGTCGAGTGTGGCGCATCCGCTGACCACTTCGTGATTGTAAATCGCGAGCAGTGCGGGCAGATCCTTTTCCTGAGCTTTTCTGATATGCATGAGACTCCCTCCGGTGGCGTCAGAAATTTTCCATAATTATACCACGCGCCCCCTGTGAAATCAACTGTCAACCCGACAATCTTTTCCGCCGAAACGCGGGTTTGACCGTGGAAAATGCACCAGAAGCCGTTGACATCGCGGCTGCGGATTGATATAATGAAGAAAAACAAACTTCAAAAGAAACGAGGGTACTGTCATGCTCATCACCGACCGCGAAAAACTGTACGAATACCGGGAAGAAAAACGCATCTGGCAGGGAATCCCGTCCGTGGAATGCACCTCCGGCGGCAGGATTTTCGCCGTGTACTACTCCGGCGGCGTGACCGAACAGCTCGGCAACTACTGCCTGCTTCACCGGAGCGATGACGGCGGAGACACATGGGAGCGGATTGCTTGCGCCTGCTGCGACGAGGAACACCGCTGCTACGATCCCGCACTGTGGCTTGACCCGACGGGCGCGCTGTGGTTCATCTGGTCGCTGATGCCGGATCACGCCGTGTATGCCGCTGTCTGTCGCAATCCCGACGCGGACGAGCTCATCTGGGAAGATGCGCGCATCATCGGCGAGGACATCATGATGAACAAGCCCACAGTGCTCTCCGACGGTTCGTGGCTGTTCCCGATCGCGGTCTGGGCGCCGTATGTTGCCGTGCTCTCGGACAAGGTCAGCGGACGGGACGAAACCGCGCCTTACGTTTACCGCACCCGCGACAACGGCATGACATTCGAGAAGCTCGGCGGTCCGTTCATCGAAAACCGCAGTTTTGACGAGCACATGGTCTACGAAAAGTCCGACGGCACCGTTGTCATGCTGTCGCGCACGAAATACGGCATCGCAGAAGCGCAGTCAAAAGACGGCGGCGTGACATGGTCGGACGGGGTTCCGTCACAGCACAAAGGCCCGTCATCGCGTTTCCACATCCGGCGGCTGAAATCCGGCAGACTCCTCATGGTCAACCACTATGACTTCACCGGACGGAACAATCTCACCGCAATGCTCTCCGAGGACGACGGCGCGACATGGCCGTACAAGCTCCTGCTGGATGAGCGGAAAAACGTCTCCTACCCTGACATGGGTCAGCTCCCGGACGGCTCCATGGTCATCATCTACGACCGTGAACGCGGCGGATACAAGAAACAGTTCGCGGATGCCCGTGCCGAAGCGAGAGAAATCCTCATCGCAAAGATCACAGAGGACGACATCATCGCGGGTCAGCTTGTCTCTGAGGGCAGTGTGCTGAAAAAAGTCATCAGCAAGCTCGGGGACTACGACGGCGACGCGGACGCACTTTACCGGAACCGATAAACAAAACAGAGCCCGTCCCGCGTGGTGTCACGTGAGAACAGGCTCTGTTTTTCCGTCAGCCGATCATGCCGCTGATGAAAATTTCAATTCCGATGAAAATGAGGATGATTCCGCCGAACACGGACGCCTTGGATGCAAGCTTTGTACCGAACTTCCGTCCGATGACGACA
>JAFUQY010000350.1 GCA_017472105.1 Clostridia bacterium
AACAGAAAACAGGCGAACCTGTGATTTTTCTCACGGGCAATCGCCTGTTTTTCGTTTATTCAATCCGCATTACTTTCTCATGAGGTCTTCGATTTCTTCGATCGTTCTCGGAACCTTCACACAGAGGTTTTCGCATCCGGTTTCGGTGATGAGACAGTTGTCCTCAAGACGGAAGCCGATGCCCCATTCCTCGCAGTAGATGCCGATGTCCACGCAGAACACCATGCCGGGCGCGACGAGCTTGGGACGGGTGACAATATCATGTGTGTCAAATCCGACATGATGGGAGCCGCCGTGCCACATGAGCTTGCCGACTTCCGCAACGGACGGGATCAGTCCGAGATCCTTCAGCATTTCGCCGCAGTAACGGTGGGATTCGCGGTCGACTTCCTCCATGGGATAGCCGGGCTTGATGATGTCGAAGAGATGCGCGCTGGTCTTGTAGGCACAGTCGTACAGGAGCTTCTGGCGTTCATTGAATTTGCCGTTAAGCGGGAATCCGCGGGAGATATCGCATCCGACGTAGTCATAGCACGCGCCGACGTCGCAGAGAACCATATCGCCGTCCTTTGCCGTACCGGTGTAGCTGTAGTAGTGGATGCAGAAATTGTTGTCGCCGGCGGAAATAATGGACGGGAATGCGGGTTCCTGACAGCCGTTCTTCACGAGCGCGGAATCGTACAGGTTCTTGATCTCGTATTCCTTCATGCCGGGCTTCACACCGGTCATCATCGCGCGGATACCTTCTCCGGTGATGCGGATTGCCTCGCGCATAGCGTCAATTTCGCAGTCCGCCTTGACGGTTCTCAGATCCGCAAGCACGGGACGGATGTTGTCCTGATGAAGCCACGGGAAATTCTCGCAGATGACCTCGCTGAAGCGGTTTGCCTCGGTGTAGTCTCTGAGATCGCGGGTTTCGTCGATATCGAGGTACACAATCTTTGCGTTCTGTGCGGCATTCATGAACCACGGTTCAAAATCAGCGGTGTACGCGATGTCGGCGATGCCGGAGACTGCGTATGCTTCGTCAGCCTTGGTGCGGCGTCCGGTCCAGCGTTCCTTCATCAGATCCGGCGGCAGAAGGAAGAGCTTTTCTTCCACGGTTCCGCCGTTCTTTGCCATGGCGAGAATCAGTCCCTCGTCGCGGGAGATACCGGTGAGGTAGACAAAATTGCGGTCGGCGCAGAAGGGATAGTTTTCATCCGCGCGTTTCCGGGGTGCGAATCCGGAGAAGAACAGGGCGATGGAGCCGTCCTGCATTCTCTCAGCGGTCTTTTTGCGGTTTGCGGTATAGAAAGCAGCGTTCATTTCAAATGTCCTTTCGGGGATTTTTTCTTTATTATAACACAAAATCCGGTTGTTGTAAATATTTGTTTGACTGCCGCGCGGATTCATGTTATAATAAAAGCACTGATAATAAAGTATTGAAGGAGTCAATCATGAAAGCAAAAGGATACTACCCTTCCCTCTCATCCGTGCGTCTTGCATCGGGCAATGCTTTTGCCGACAACATGGCGCGGGACCTCAGCTATCTGAAAAAGCTCGACTGTGACCGGATGCTGTATAATTTCCGCAAAACCTTCGGCGTTCCCACGGATGCGGAGCCCGTTTACGGCTGGGATGCACCGGACGGTCTTCTCCGCGGTCACTCCACGGGGCATTTCCTCTCCGCGCTCGCCATCGCGTACAGTGCGACGGGAGACGAAGAACTGCTGGAAAAATCGCGGTACATGGTGCATGAGCTGCGCACGCTCCAGCTGAAATCCAAGGGACGCGCGCGGGATTTTGTGACCGTATGCAAGCCTGACGACTGCCCGCAGGACAAATGGAGCACCGATCCCGGCGTCTGGGGCGAAGGTTTTCTGTCCGCGTATTCCCCGGATCAGTTCGCGCTGCTTGAGCAGTTCACGCCGTACGCGAAAATCTGGGCGCCGTACTACACCCTGCACAAGCTCGTCGCCGGATTCATTGAAACCTACGAGCGCACCGGCAGCACGGAAGCACTGGATGCGGCATGCGGAATCGGAACTTGGATATACGACCGGCTTTCCGTTCTCGCGCCGGAGCATCTGAAGAAAATGTGGTCGATGTACATTGCCGGAGAGTACGGCGGGATGAACGAATCCATGGCTCGGCTGTACAATATCACGAGCGACGCACGGTATCTCCAAACCGCACAGCTCTTTGACAACGGCAACATCTTCCCGGGTCTGTCCGAGGGAATCGACACCTTCCAAAATCTCCACGCAAACCAGCACATTCCGCAGATCATGGGCGCGATGCTTGAGTATGAAGCGTCCGGCAGCGAAAGCTATCACCGGATTGCGAAGTCCTTCTTCCGCCATGTGACGAATCACCACATGTACGCCATCGGCGGCGTCGGTCAGGGTGAATGCTTCCGCGATCCCGATGCACTGGCAGTCAACGTGAAGGAAGGCACCAACTGCGAAACCTGCGCGACGTACAATCTTCTCAAGCTGGCGCGGGAGCTGTATGCCTTCGATCCGGTGAACACCGCGTACATGGACTACTACGAACGCGGCATGCTCAACCACATCCTCGCGTCACAGAATCCGGACGGAAACGAGCACGAGACCAACGCCGTGACCTATATGCTTCCGATCGGACCGGGTGCGGAGAAGGAATATTCCAACGACTACTGGGCGTTCACCTGCTGTCACGGCACGGGCATGGAAAACCACGTGAAGTACCCGGACGCGCAGTATTTCGTCACCGGCGATACCCTGTACATCAACCAGTACATCCCGACCTCACTCGAATGCGACGGCATCTCTGTAGACTGCGGCGTCTCCTTCCCCGGCGGAAAAGGCACGATCCGTGTCTCCTGCGAACGCGAGATGACCGTGAAGCTGAGAATCCCGAAGTGGTGCGCGAAGAATCCGTTTGCATGCGAATCCCTGACGACGGCGGGACGGTATGCGGTGCTGAACTGCGCGCCCGGCGAAACTTACGGAATCGCGGCGGATTTTGACTATCCTGTGCGGATTGAACAGACGCCCGACTGCATTCCCTCCGGCGAGAAGCTCTCTGCCCTGATGTACGGCCCGTTTGTGATGGTGACATTCGATGAATCGAAGGAATACCTGCGGATTGATCCGTCAAAGATAGAAGTATCCGCGGACAGATTCGCGCTTACCGTGGACGGACGGGAGTTTGTGCCGATTTATACCGCGCACGGAAAGCCGTATCACACGTACTTTATCGCAGAAAAGCATTGACACCCGACCACGGCTGTGCTATCATACTATCAGCAAAACAACGGAAACGGAGACTATATCATGAACAATAAACTCATCGGCAATGCAGTCGTCGGTCAGTCCGGCGGTCCCACTGCTGCCATCAACGCAACTCTCGCAGGCGTCATTGAAGGCGCATTCGCTCATTCCGACGTGATTCCGAAGCTCTACGGCATGAGAAACGGCATCGAAGGCTTCATCGGCGAACGTCTCGCTGACCTGACCGCCCTCTTCTCCGATGAAAACGGCGCGCTCAACCGGAATCTGCTCCACGTTCTCACCGATACTCCCGCAGCCGCACTCGGTTCCTGCCGCAAGAAGCTCCCGAAGCCTGCGGACGATCCCGCTTTCTTTGAAAATCTCGTCGCGCTGTTCAAAAAGTACGACATCCGCTACTTCTTCTACATCGGCGGCAACGACTCCATGGACACCGTGGCAAAGCTGACCGAATATCTGAAAACCTCCGATTACGAAATGCGCGTGATGGGCGTTCCGAAGACGATCGACAACGACCTTGCGGGCACCGACCATACCCCCGGTTTCGGCTCCGCGGCGAAGTATATCGCGTCCACGATGCAGGAAATCGTCCGTGACTGCGCGGTTTACACGACCAAGGCGGTGACGATTGTTGAAATCATGGGACGTGACGCGGGCTGGCTGACGGCATCTGCTGGACTCGCAAATCTCGTGAACGGCAACGGCCCCGATTACCTCTACCTCCCCGAAGTTGCGTTCGATCTTGACGCCTTCTTCGCGGACATTGAAAAAGCCTTCGAAAAGCATCCGAACATCGTCATCGGCGTTTCCGAAGGCATCCGGTTTGCGGACGGACGCTATGTCGGAGAAGGTGCACAGAGCGGTTCCACCGACGCGTTCGGTCACAAGTATCTCTCCGGCACGGGTAAGGAGCTGGAATACGCCGTCAAGGACAAGTTCGGCTGCAAGGTCCGCTCCATTGAGCTGAATCTGCCCCAGAGATGCGCGGCTCATCTGGCATCTGACACCGACCTCACCGAATCCCAGACCTGCGGCGGAACTGCCATGGATGCGGCTGTCTCCGGCAAGACCGGCTGCATGGTTGCGATGATCCGCGAAGACGGCGAAGAATACAGGCTCCGCTATGAAACCTCCGAAATCGCAAAGATTGCCAACGCGGTGCGCTCCGTTCCCCGTGAATTCATCAACGAAGCCGGAAACAACGTCACCGACGAATGCCTCAAGTGGATTCTCCCGCTGATTCAGGGGGAAGCGGACATCGTTTACGAAAACGGTCTCCCGGTGCATTTTGTGATTGCATAAACATCAAAGACAGTATGGCTGCGGCTGTGCTGTCTTTTTTTGCGGCATTATAAAATCCGGTTTGTATAACTCAAGCCGGATTTGAGAAACGGTAAAATTTACAGTTATTGACGGCATGCGGCGGATCGGGTATAATACAGTCAGGACGTGCGCACAGTCTGAATTTTTACCGACAAGGAGACACCGATGAAACTGATGATTTCCGAGAAAATCTACCGTTACCGCAAGGAAAAGGACATGACGCAGGAAGAGCTGGCGGCGGCATTGGACGTGACTCCGCAGGCTGTGTCGAACTGGGAGCGCGGCGGTTATCCCGACATCACCCTTCTGCCCGGACTGGCGAATCTCTTCGGCGTGACGATTGACGATCTGATGGGAAATGATGAACTCAGCCGCCACGAGGATTATAAGCGCTATGAGCAGGCTTACAAAGAACTCGGATCGGGTGAAGAACGGCTTGAGCTGAGTCTGGAATACTACCGCAAATATCCGTCAGAACCCTTCTACATGAATCGGATCGCCGGGAACATTGAATACATCCTGCTGGAGGATCCCGGAAAACGCGAAAAATACATGCCGCTTCTGAATGAGGTGTGCGACAAACTGATGGACAAGCCGCTGTACCGGGAATATGCGATCCGTGTGATGACGGTTGTCTGCCCGGAGGATGAGCTGGATCACTGGCTGAAAATGAGCACGGTCACCTCCGAATACACCCGCCGCGGCAATCTGCTCCACCGGTTCATTCAGAGGGACGATATCGAAGGCTGGCAGATTCAGTCACAGCTTCAGATGATCGAAAAATTCACCCTGTTGTTTGATGCTGTCTGCCCGGATCAGCTCGGTCCGGAAAAGAAGGGTGAGTACCTCCGCAGTCAGCTTGCGATGATGGAATGGCTGAAAACGGACGGCACGATGCCCGACGGATGGATTCTGCACTACGCCTACAAAAAGCTCGTTCTCGCCGCATGTCTGTTCGCGACGGAGAAAACGGACGAAGGCTGGGCGGAATTTGAAAAAAGCATGGAGCTTTACAGAAAATGGTTCAGCTTCCCGAAGGATGCCCTGCTGGATCTCGGCGGCGGTGAACTCTTCGGCGGACTGCGGGTGACCCCGGACTGGTATTACTGCTTTACCCCGTCCGGCGAGAAACATAAGCTGTTTGAACACACCCGCTTATTCTTCTATACACCCGATCGGCTCCGCGATTTTCTGAACAACCCGCGCTGGGCATGGTACAACTCCGCACGAAGCGATCCTCGCTACATTGCCGCTGTGGAGTGGGCGGATTCCCTCTCTAAAACCGAATAAAACGAAAAAACAGGCGTACTCCTGCGGATTTCTCCACGGGAACACGCCTGTTTTCGTCATTCATTCTGCATTACTTGCAGTACTGTGCCATGTAGGCTTCCATCTTTTCGCGGATTTCATCGGTGAGGAGCACCTGACCGTCGATTTCGCGGTTGTGCATATGTTCGATGATGTCGCGTACGGTAACGATGGAGTGAACGGTGATGCCGAATTCTTCCTTGATGTCGTCGATTGCGGTCTTGCCGGATGCGCCGATTTCCATACGGTTTACGGAAATGAT
>JAFUQY010000351.1 GCA_017472105.1 Clostridia bacterium
AACGCTGAAATACACCGCGCCCGCGGGCAGAATTTCCGATTTTTCCACGCCCGGGAATCCGTTGTGCCACACCGAGAACAGGTAGATCAGCAGCTGGACACCGATGCCGCGCCGCACTTCATCAAGCGAAAACGACTTCGACCCGGTTTTATAGTCAACGATCCGCACGAACTGCCTGCCGTCCTCAGCGCGGTACAGATCCACACGGTCCACGACGCCGCGAAGCTGCACTTCATCCCCGTCGTCCATCCGTATATTCACTGCATCATCCGCATTTTTATTCACGCCAACCGGAAGTTCAAACGCAACCGGGCGGAATTTGCTCTGCTTCAGCTCGTCAACAAGCGCTCGCACAAAAACGAGGACATGCCGTCTCAGCCGCACAAAGAGGTACGTCAAGCGTCCGTCGAGGGCATTTCCCGTGTCCGGATTCGATGTTTTCGCGAGATCCCGGATGTAATCGCGGATGAACCGGTCGACGAGGTCCTCCAGAATCCGCCCGCCGTCCTCGTTCCGGTACAGTTTTTCCAGCTCCCCGGACGAAATTTCACTAAAAAACCGCTCGAGGATGCTGTGTATGAACGTTCCGATGTCCGGCGCCGAGATTTCCGCATGCGGTTCCGGCTGGATTTTCATGAGATATTTACAGCTGTAATTGAACGGGCACATCACGAACGACTCGATTTTACTCTGCGTCATCGGCATCCGCACGCGCCGTCCTTCTCCGTTTTCGCCAAATTTCACCCAACCGGTATGTACAGGATGTACAAAATCACGCTCCGCGGTCATCTCGATTTCCGAGTCAGCCCGTTCCGATTCCTCCGGATCTCTGCCGATCAGGCGCTCAAGCAAGGCTCTTTCCTCCGGTTTTGTCCGGCGCGAGAGCAGGTATTCCGCCGTTGACGGGTGCCAGACGACTTCATCCAGCGGCATTTCCGCGAAGTTCGACACGCATCCGTCAAGGATTTTCTCGATCCGCGACGCGCCTTCGGACAGTTCACCGCCGTTTTCCATGGGAGCGAGCACGTATAAACATTCACCCGCCGACGCCGCAGTCCGGTAGTACATGAAGTACTCGCGCGCCGTTTTCGTCAGCTTGTCCGGGCTCCCGAGCGTCACGCCGACACTTTCCAGACGCACGCGGTCGCGATCATCGAAGAACATATCGTCCGACACCGTCCCGGGGAATTCACCCGCCACCGAGCCGAGCATGATGACGCACTTCACCTCATCGTAACGCACCCCGGACGAGCTGCCGAGCACGACTTCATCAATCCCGGTGGGAATCGTTCCGACGTCCATGGACTGCGCGACGCGCATGAAAAGTCCGGCGAATTTTCCGGCGTCGAGCGTCGTTCCGTCGAGAGCAAACACAATTTTGTCGAGAATTTCGCACACAGGATCCCACGAACGCTCCGTTTTTTCGGCATCCGCGGGCATTCCGAGCTCACGATACGCCGCCGCTCGCTTCTTCACGGACTCCATGACGCGATATTCTTCGGCAAATTCCACAATACTTTCGGCAATTTCACGAACGTCCGCGAGCTTTGTTTTATGATTTTCATCCGCAAACACGGACAGCAGTTTCACAAGCGGAGGAACAATATTCGCCCGCGCACGGTTGGCAAGCTCCAGGATGACGCGGTCGCGGTCGGTGATTTCCGTCTTGTACCCGGACGGGTTCATACGCCACTCGTTGCCGTAGGTCTTCCGTCCGCGGAGGTTCCACGTCTTCGTGTAGATCTCGAACACCTCCGCCTGCATCGGGAATTCGTCATCGAGCGACGCCGGCGTCATTCCGGTTTTGATGAGGCGGATCATATCCTTCCTCTGCCACCCGTTCGCGCCGACCATGAGTGCACTGTACACGAGTCTGACGAGCGGAGACGCGCTGACTTCCGTGGATTCCGACATGAAACAGCGGATTCCGTGCCGTCTGAGTGCCGCATCGACGATTCCTTCGCGGGATTTCATGTTCCGTGCGACGACGGCGATTTCCGAGTATCGATGTCCCTCCTGCACGAGCCTGTCGACGAGGGATGCACACAGCTCCGCTTCGTCGTACACGTCCGCGCACCGGATCACGCGCACACGGCGGTTTTCGGGCATGTCAACCTCCGGCACGTCCTCCGCGTAGTTGAAGAGATACCGCTCGACGGCGCAAAGCTCCGGATTATCCGTGTGTCGGTGGTTCTCTTTCAATTGAACAAAATTCACCTCACGACCGGCACGTGCCGCCAGTGTTTCCGCCGTTTTCAGGAATGCACGCACCTCACCGAACTGGATTTCATCGCGGTTCTCGCCGTGGGACGAGCAGGCAAAGCTCACATACACTTCGTCGGTTTGCTGAAAAATGTACCCGAGGATGCGCTCCTCCGCCTTCGTGAGCGAGAAGAACGAATCGATGAACACCGCTTTTCCTTTGAAATACGGGTGCCGTGCCAGCTTATCGCCGAGTTTGTTCAAGAGATCGCCGCGGTCGATGTATTCCCGGTGCAGAATCGCGTTATACGCCGAGTACACCAGCACAGCATCGCGCAAACGAGCCGCAAGTCCGCCTTTTTTCTTCCGTTTGTCCCCGTCATCCGCGTCGTCACCGAGGTTTTCCAGCTGGATCAGCGCGGCTTCGGCTTCTTCCGGCGTGATTCCGGAGTTTTTCAGCTCATCGACCGCCTGCATCAGGGTGGGAATGTTCCTGTCCTCGCGTCCGTCGCAGTTATTGTACACCGCCATCTGATCCCACACGGAGACCATGGCACGCCAGATCAGGAGAGTCCGCACGCCCTCATCGACGAGGGTATCCGCGAGCCCGCCGTATTCCCGGAAGACGGAGTTGGAGAGACGCGTGAAGTTCGTGATCTCGAGACGCAGATTCGCCGACGGCGGCAGGAGCTCCGCGAGCTTCGTTTCCCACGCCACGGTCTGCTGTTCCGGGACGATGACGACGATCTCCCGATCCGTTTCCGCCACGGTTTCAGCGATTTTCTGCCGGATCCACGTGGTTTTTCCGCTTCCCGCGCGTCCGGTGATAAAGTTGAGCATGTTTTACCTCTTATAACAGCAAACCGCACGTCAGATGGATTGACGCACGGTTCACGGGTTGATTCTGATTGGATTCAGCGTTAATTTTCAATTAAGTCTTAATTTTCAATTAAGGGAATGATTACCTTGCCGGCAATGGAGCTGGAGGACCAGGTATCGTACGGGCAGACGAACGTGGAGCCGACGGACATGCAGACGTGAACGCCGCACTGACCCGTGAAGCCGGTCTGACCTGCCGTACCGATCTTCGCGCCTCGCTCAACGGTATCACCGACCGCGCAGTCCACGGAGCCCATGTTATAATACCACGTTTTCAGGCCCCAGCCGTGTTCGATGACGACCATGTAGCCGGTGTAGTCCATGGTTCCCGCGAAGACGACCGTACCTGCGTTTGCCGCGACAACGTCGGTACCTGCCGCAGCGGTATAGTCAACACCAATGGAGCGGTAGGTGGGAGAGGTCGCGTTGTTGAGGTAGATATCGCGTCCGAAGCCTCTCTGCAAGGTACCGGAAACACCTTCGAGGAAGTGACCGGAGAAGGAGCGGGTATCGGAGCCGGTTGCCATGAGTTCAGCAGCCTTGGCATTGAACGCCGACACAGCCGCATCGGAGAATGCCGAAGAAACGATGGTCTGATCGACATAGTAGCTGGAGGAATTGATGCCGGCGTTGTCCACGTTGAGCACCAGATCCTCGGACGCGCCGCCGTAGCTGAGGGTGAGCGTATATGTACCGGAGGGAATGTCAGTGGAGATGGGAAGGAGACCTACCGCCATATTGCTGCCCGCGGGATAGAACACGGGAGCGGGATTGCCCACCATCGTGGAAGAGAATCCGATCTTGTCGGGCTTGGTGACGTTTTCGACGGTGATTGCAACGAATCTGCCGGCGTAGACGCTGTTCATGCCGAGCCAGAATTCAGCGGGAGCGGTGACGAGGGATGCGAAATTATACTTGATCTCGCCGCAGTAGGGCTTATCGGCAACGGTGTACCACTTGGCATGCACTTCGACGTGGACCTGCTTGGTGGTATCGAGCCGGAACGTACCGAGCGCGTCCATGGTATCTTCAAAGAGCACATTGCCGTCGGCGTCGGTAACTATGACCTTGCAGTAGTCGGGAACCATATCGAACGCGAGATTCAGACCGCCCTCGAGCTCATACGCTTCCAGATCAGCGAAGACCTGACCGGCGGTTTCGGCGTCGACATATTCGCCGTTGTAGTTGATGTACTGCCACACAGCCTCATCGGGTGTGACGTCGTATTCCCCGGAGAGAGACAGCACGGGCATAGCGGATTCGGTATAGAGGCTTTCCGCGTACTGGCTGGAGAGGAAGGTTTTCGCGTCGGTTTCGGCGATTTTATAGGTGGTACCGTTCGCGGCGCGGAAGTAGTTGGTTGCGGGATCGGTGGAGAAATAGAAGTCGTATTCCTCGTCCTGCACGTTATTGGAGATGGTGATATGGTAGCATCTCTGACCCAGCAGGGAGTCCGGGAGTGCGGGAATCTGCTGTGCTCTTTCCTTCACGCCGAGGAAGAAGTCAATGAGGGTATCCGCTTCGTCGCCTTCCGCTTCCTTTTCGAGCGTGACGTTCTTCTGATTCACGTCGCTGATGGAGATTTTCACAGCGGTTTTCTGGTCAACGGGCGCGTTCTGTGTCTGCTGGTAGCTTGCATAAGCGACCGCGGACGGAATGAAGCACGCGAGCGATACGAGGATGAGGATCAGCTTGTTTTTCACGGGCAGTCCCTTCCTTTCGAGGATTCTTTTGTTTTGGTTTTTATTGTTTCGTTTGGCTTACAGCCGGTTGGTTTTGCCTAAAGCGTTAGGGAGCTATTGTAGAAAAGCTCCGCTTTTCGATTTGATTTATACGCCTGCGCGGCGGGCGCAAGAACCCTCCGCAGCCGGGCTCTTGATTCGGCTGCCAGGAGTGCCTGGACCCAAGGCTCCGCCGGGCGAGAGATTTATAACGTGCAGTTGTGGTTTTTAGCGAACATACCTTATTGTAAGGGACACTCAGTTCCCTCGATAAGCTCAGCCTGCGGCGGCGAGATTTGGGCGGTTCGGGCACTGACAGTCACGTTAGTGATGATGATGTAAAGCGTCTTTTCAAAGTCGCCGTTCCCGTAGTACAGAGCGATGATCTCGTTGCAGACGTTCGGATACGCGTGGATCCAGTTGTAACGCTCAAACTGCTT
>JAFUQY010000352.1 GCA_017472105.1 Clostridia bacterium
CAACGGCTTCCCGCTCGGTTACGGTGATTTCCCGTTCTTCCGGCTGTGCGCTGACCATGACGATCACGTTTCGTCCGTCCCGCTTGGTCACTGCCGCAAAGCCGTAGCAGCTCTGGAGCGCGCAGAGTCCGGCGTAGTCCCCTTCGTTTAGTCCGGAAACGTCCACGGTCACCTCACCCGAGCATCCGGGCCACGCCATCCGCTGGGTCAGGGTGTTCTTCGCCTGCGTCAGATCGTCACAGATTTTCCCCGTCGTGATGCGGAACTCGCCTTTTTCGCGGTCATGGGAGACCAGCGACAATTCCGGCTCGTGATTGAACTGCCATGCACTGTCAAATCCGAAGGAATCGCCGTCCCCGCGGAAATCGTCACTGCGCACGAGCGGCTTGTACACATACCCCGGGCGTGTGGATTTCGTCGTCACATCCTCCGGGACTTCCCCGTTCACGCCGAAGACGGGCATGTCGTTTTCCCAGTGCACGGGAACGAGAATCGGGATTCTGCCGACCGCACCTCTGTCCTGAAACAGCACCGCGAACCACTCCCCGTCCGGGGTATCGACGATCCCGCCCTGCGCAACACCCTGTCCGCAGTAGTTCATGTCATGGCACAGTGCCTCGCCGCCGGTAAATTCACCCTCGAGGGAGTCGGAAACGTAGCATGCCTCCGTGCGCATCCAGTGGGTTTCGAGCGAGTGAATGAGCGTGAGGACGTATTTGCCGCCGATTTTGTACATGTGCGAGCCTTCGTAGCCGAGGTTGTGCGTCCACGGGTCGGTGACAAGGATGCGGTCCAGTCCACCCTCCAGCGGTCCCGATAAGTCAGGTTTCAGCTCCGTGATCCGGATGCGGCGTCCGCCGTAGATGATGTACACGCGCCCGTCGTCGTCAAACAGCAGCGAGCAGTCGTGGTAGAAGCCTTCAATATACTGCTTTTTCCACGGGCCGTTGATGCTGTCCGCGGTGTAGAGGTAGGTTTTCCGGGTATCGTTGCAGATGAAGCAGACGCAGAACTTCCCGTTGTGATACCGCAGGGAGGCAGCCCACATGCCCTGTCCGTAGATGGCACCGTCGTCGAGGGTCTGGCGCGGCGTGGAGTCGAGGGTATCGTACACATACGCGGCGTGCTCCCAGTTGACAAGATCGTAGGAGCGCAGAATTTCACAGCCGGGCATGAAATACATCGTCGTCGAGACCATGTAGTAGGTGTCGTCCACGCGGATCACGTCCACGTCGGGGTAGTCCAGCCGTGTGAGCGGATTGGTCGGGTACTTATTCATGATGCGTTCTCCTTTGTTTTCGTTCGGTTTCTATCATTATTATAACCGATTGCGCACGGATTGCAAGACGGATACGGGGAAAATGTCGGATTTGTCAATAAATGCTGATGTTCCGTCAATTGGACGGGGAATCGGGGATTTTTTTGTTCGGCATGTGCATTTTTTGCAGACTTCATATTGACAAAGCAAAATACCTATGTTATTATGTATATAGTAAGCAGATGCATATATTACTGAACGGAGGAAACACCTATGAAGAAAACTGCTGTCTTTCCGATGATCCTGCTGATTTCCCTCTTGATCTGTGCATGCTCGACGGTTGAACCGGCAGAAACCGAAACCGGTGCAGTTCTCCCGGAAGAACGGACGGAAATTCTGTATCAGGAACAGCCGATCGAAATCAAGATTGTCGAAGGCTACATCGGCTCATCTCTCGTAAAGCAGACAGAATTAACCCCGTTCAAAACCGCTGAGCAGGTCGATTTATTTGTTTCTCATCCTTTGCTGCATACAACTGCCGGAAAATCGTATGTGCTTCGCAGATTTCCTGCCGATCTTGAAGACGGTCCCGGCACATACGATGATTTCGTCATACAGGGAA
>JAFUQY010000353.1 GCA_017472105.1 Clostridia bacterium
AAGGTAAAATGCTGGCGCATTTTGAATTGAATCAAAAGGGAAACAGGGTGGTTTTGTGACTGCCTTGTTTTTTTCTTTTGGGGGCGGCAAATCATACGGAAAGGGACGCATCTTCGGTTTGTGTAGGGCGGGGGTTTACCTCCCGCCGCAGGTTATTGCTGACTTCGCGGCGGCACGCAAGGTACCGCCCTACGGATCATTTGTCTCTGCATACCAATCCGATATCCCAACGGTTATCCCCGAAAAATTTCCGCAAAAATCCCGGGATGTCAAATAATTCATAATTATATGTTGAAAATATTATAATAATAATGTATAATACTTAAAATACAGTTATCCTCACAAAGGACGGTCATTCCATGGCTAATTCACCGAGAAACAACGGAAATTTTCTGGTGAATCTGGTCCGGGGCAGTATCATTCTCACTGCTCTTGACCGGTTTACCGCCTATATATACACCCTTCTGAAAACCGGATTCATCGGCTGGATTTTCACCGGCTACCGCAGTGCACAGGATTCACGGCTGATCCGGTGGCTTTCCGGGACGCGTTTTACAAAATGGCTCGGCAGACGGCGCAGATCGCTTTGCAGGCGGATCGAAGGCTCGGTTCTGCTCAATTTCGTCCCGTACGCGATGCGGTTCTTCCTCGGATGCCGGCTTCGGGTCTACGGTGCGTTTCTTGCGTCGTTCGGACTCTACACCGCGGTCGTCACAGCCGTATCGGCAATCCTCTCCGGTCAGCTTGAAAATCTCCTCGAACACAGCTACATCCTCGTCTCTGTGGTCATGATTTTCGCCGCCCTCCCGCTGATCCTCTCGAAAACCACCCTTGCCGATGCCATTCCGGCGTCATCTCTCGGCAGGCTCCTTCTGAAAATCACTGGCTGGAGCGAATCCGATCTCAGAAACACCGTCGGCTCCGGCGGGCATATGAACACCGCGTTCCTCATCGGCATCATCTGCGGCGCGCTGACCTACCGCTTCTCACCGGTCTATATCCTCCTCGGAATCGCCGCGTTTGTCTGGGCGTACCTCGTTCTCATCCGTCCCGAAATCGGCGTCATCACGCTCTTTGCGGCAATGCCGTGGTTCCCGACCATGCTTCTCGCCGCAGTTGTCGCGTACACCGCCGTCTGCTGGATCATCAAGCTCATCCGCGGCAAGCGCATTTTCCGCATCGAACCCGTGGATCTGATGGCGGCGGCGTTCACTGTGATGCTGTTCTCCGGCGGCGTGATTTCGCTCTCTCCCTCGTCTCTGAAGCCCGCGCTGCTCATGGTCTGCCTGATTCTCGGCTATTTCGTCACCGTCGGACTGATCCAGTCCCGCGAATGGCTGACCCGGTGCGCCGCGGCGTCGGTTATTTCCGCAACGCTCGAGTCGCTGTGGGGCATTTTCCTCTACTTCACCGGCGGCGGGTATTCCTCCAAGGCATGGCTCGACGACGAGATGTTCACCTCCATCGGCGGACGCGCGGTCGGAACGCTTGACAACCCGAATATGCTCGGCGAATACCTCATTCTCATCATTCCCGTTGCCGTCTCCATGTTCATCGGACGGGGCGAGGGACTGCGCAAGCTATCCTCCTTCCTCTGCATCGGCATCATGGGTGCGTGCCTTGTCCTCACGTGGAGCCGCGGCGCATGGCTCGGTCTGATCTTTGCCGCACTGCTGTTCCTCTTCATGTGGCACCGGCGTTCCATGTGGCTCGTGCTTCTCGGCATCGCGTCCATCCCGGTTCTTCCGTCGATCCTGCCGGCGTCCATTGTATCGCGCTTCACCTCCATCGGCAATATGGCGGATTCGTCCACGTCGTACCGTATGTACATCTGGCGCGCGTCCGTGAATATGATCGCCGACAATCCGCTCTCCGGAATCGGCATCGGCGAGGGCGCGTGGGACAGACTCTACCCGCTTTACACCTACATGGGCGTGGAAGCCGCACCGCATTCGCACAATCTCTACCTGCAAATCTGGCTGGAGCTGGGGCTCATCGGCATTCTCACGTTCGTGTGCTTCCTCTTCCTGCTCTATCAGTCCGGATTCACGATGTTCTCGAAGATCAGCGGAAATACCGCACTCAGAACGCCCGATATCTCCCGCACCATGCTCGCGAAGAATCTTGAAAACGGCACGGGTGACGCGGATACCGAAATGCAGCGCGGACGGACACAGCTCAGAATTTCCGCCGCCGGTCCTCTCTGCGGGATCGCCGCGCTTCTCGTGCAGGGCATGACCGACTACGCGTGGTACAACTACCGCCTGTATCTCATGTTCTGGCTCATGTGCGGACTTGCATCGGTGTACATCCGCAGCGGACAGTCCATGGTCGGCGACAATACCGCAATGCACGGCGACAGCACCGTCAGCGACACGACCATCCTGCTTGACGGGAAAACAGCGGGGAAGACGAAACAGAAAAAATCCGCTAAAAAGGCAGAATCCGCAGAAACAATCCCCGATCTCGCACCGGAAACGCCCCGGCGGAACGATAATCCTTTCAACATTCAGAAAAAGGAGCGTAAAAACAAATGACCGGCAGAAAAGTCAAGTTCAATGCCATAGATGCAGTCATCCTCATCATCCTCGCGGCAGTCGTCGGCGTCCTTCTGTACATCTTCGTGTTCTCCGCGAAGGAAACGACCACGCCCGACGTCACCACCCGCACCATCCAGTACGTCATTGAAGCGCAGAACCTCGACGACCACTTCGACCAGCTCATCGAAAACGGTCAGCCCGTGCAGGACGCCGTCGGCAGAAAGAGCATCGGCAAGGTCGTCGGCGTGCAGGCAGTCCCGTTCGAGAAAATCACCTTCAACTACGAAACCGGTAAGGAAACCGTCTCCGCAGCGGAAGGAAGAATCAACCTCCGCATCACCATCGAAGCCGAAGTCACCGAAACCGACCGCGCCTTCACCGTCGACGGCTGCGAAATCCGCGTCGGTCAGCAGTACAGCCTGATCCTGCCGGAAATGTACGCGGTCGGATACTGTACGGATTTGATTGTGAAGTGAGACTGACAACCGCGTACAGCGGCTGCGCATGAAAGAAGAAATAAGAAAGACAGATGCGGGGTGTGTTTTGATTCACGCCGGATGTGCGGTCTGAGTTTTACGTGGGAGATCAATGATCTCCCCTACTGAAACCGCCAATGGTTCAGCTACGGAAGTATCGATGAAATCGAAGTGAATACTATCTGAGGCTGACGTCACCGATAACGCACCTGCGTGCAATTCCAGTAGGGGAGATCATTGATCTCCCGTCGGAAATGTCACACCGAATGAAACGGCTGTAAGCCAAAGAAAAAACAAAGCCAGCCAAACAGAAAATATTAAACTCTCCCGGAGTCCACCACCATGAACACACAATTCATCTACGGCATCATCGCCATCATCTGTGCCGCACTGCTCGCGTACACCATCACACCACCCGTGCGCGTGCTTGCGTTCAAGATCGG
>JAFUQY010000354.1 GCA_017472105.1 Clostridia bacterium
GCGAAGTTGAAGCCTGAGTATACCTTGCCGCCTATAACGATTCCGCCTCCGAGACCGGTGCCGAGGGTAATCATTACGGAGTAGGGAGCGCCCTTTGCTACGCCTGCCATTGCTTCTGCCTTTGCAGCTGCGTTTGCGTCGTTTTCAATGTAGACCGGCTTGCCGTCGAGAAGAGCGGAGAGCTTGTCTGCGAGGGGGTACTGCAGGAACGGGATGTTGTTTGCGTATTCAACAACACCGGTTTCGTTGTTTGCCGTACCGGGAGTAGCTACGCCTGCGGATGCGATGTCGTCCATCGTGATGCCCATTTCTTCAATGAGCTTGCGGGAGAGAGCTGCCATGTCCGCAACGATCGCGTCTGCGCCGCGTTCGGGCTTGGTCGGGGTGCTGCCCTTCTTTACGATTTCGAAGTCTTCGTTTACGATACCGATGGCGATGTTCGTGCCGCCAAGGTCTACGCCAATGTAATACATAGTGTATCCTGCCTTTACAGAAATTTCGTTTTTTCGGCGATTATCGCCGTTTTGTTTATACTATTATATATGAAAGGAGGTATTTTTGTCAACAGTGATGTGGGAATTTCATAATTTTTTTAACGGAATGGCGTGAGAACGTGCGGATGGTACACAGAATGCGGAGCCTGCTGCGGAGTTTTGCCTGACAAAGTGGATTTTTTGGAAAATAATGCTTGCACTTTTCCTCTTTTTGGTGTAAAATAGTGCGGTGTGTATGTATTATAATTAAAAGGAAGTGTTTTTGTGATCTACGCCGATTATGCTGCCGCGGCGCCGCTGTCCGACCGCGTGTACGACGTCCTCTGCCGGACATCGCGGGATACCTTCGGAAATCCGTCGTCTGCGCATTCCTTCGGCAGAACGGCTGCCTCCGCAGTCGATCGGGCGCGGGAACAGACCGCAGCTCTGCTCGGATGTGACCCCGATGAGGTGTACTTTACCTCCGGCGGAACGGAATCGGACAACCATGCCGTGCGTTTCGCCGCAGGACGCGGGCTCCTCACCTCTGCGATCGAACATCCGGCGGTGCTCCGTTCAGCGGAAGCGTACGCGGCGCAGGTCCGGCTTGTCAGCCCGGAAGCATCCGGCGCGGTTCCGGCGGAACGTGTACGCGAACAGCTTGCCTGTCATCCGGACATCGCGCTCGTTTCCATGATGTACGCCAACAACGAGACCGGCGTGATCCAGCCCGTGCGCGATGCTGCCGATGCCGCTCATGCCGCCGGTGCGCTGTTCCACTGCGACGCCGTTCAGGGCGTCGGACATGTTATGCCGACCGTGCGGGAACTGGGGTGCGATCTGCTTTCCGTTTCCGGACATAAGTTCCATGCGCCGAAAGGGATCGGTGCCTTATATATAAGGAAAGAAATCACGCGGAAGATCACGCCGTTCCATTACGGCGGCGGACAGGAACGCGGTCTGCGCAGCGGAACCCTGCCGGTGCCGCTCATTGCCGCGTTCGGCGAAGCATGCGCGGAAGCGATGGAACGCCGTGCGGACGACGACCGCAGGGTGCGCGCATTGCGTGACCGCATCGCGGCGGAGCTGCTGGAGATCCCGGACAGCATCCGCATCGGCGGCGGTGAAACAATGCCCGGCATCCTGAACATCGCCTTCGCCGGAACGTACGGGGAGAACCTCATGTTCCTCTGCGACCTGCGCGGGGTCTGCCTGTCTACCGGTTCTGCCTGCCATGCGGGCGACGATACCCCTTCCCATGTCCTCTCGGCGATGGGTGTTCCGGAGGAGTTTCTGACCTCCTCGGTCCGCATTTCCATTGGGCGGTATACCACGGAAGAGGACGCCGGAAGGATCACGGAGACCGTGCGGGACTGTGTTCGTCTGGCGCGGGGATAAGCCTGCGGCACGGCGGTTTCTGCCTGTCAAACCGGTGGGTTTTGGCGTTCCGACCCTGTTTTTACGGGAATTTTCCGTTTTTTGGGCGGAAAATCCTAATTTTCTGAAAATTTGTGCATTGTGCTTATGTGTAGAAAAACATGGTCGAATTTTGTGCGGACTGCACAAAAACCGATCTTCGCCTGTCACCCGGACATCACTCAGCTCTTGCTCGCATTACATGTGTAACGGTAAATAAAAATTACTTCATCATGGTTTATTCATAAACAGGACAATATAGTTCCAAAAAATAAATCTCTTCTGTGGTATAAAGTTCAAAAAATAATAATCAGGAGTAAATTATATTTACTTGTGACAGGCGGGTGAAGTGTTAAAAACAGGGGGAGCAGGTTTCCACAGGGAAATCCAAAGTTTTTCCACAGGAACGGTTTGGAAAGATGACTTTTTTCGCCGGAAGATTGTTCCCGTGCACTTCATCGTCGTGCTTGACATTTTTGTGCGCTTATGATATTATAATGTCATATAAATATCGGGATTCGTGTATATTTTACGCATCCCGGGAGATTTTTGCGGGGGAAAACCACCCCGCGGTCTCCGTATATATGTTTTTTTGACTCTTTGACGCACTTCGCAATCCATTGTGACTGTGCGTCTAAAGCTGTCATGAGGACATAAAATTCCCCGAATCGGGTGGAGCCATGCCGCCGTCGGTCAGCGGCCGGTACGGCTCAAAAATTAGCAGGAGGAAGGTTATATGAGAAAAACCACATGCAAAAAGCTGACGTGCCTCGCGCTGTCGCTTCTTATGTGCTCCAGTGCATTTCCGTCGCTGATATCCGCGGCTGATACCACTGAAAAGACTGAGAAGACGGCGCTTCAGGAAATCAGCGAATCCTTCAAATTCATCTCCTACGCTGAGTATAAGGAAAAATACGCAGACGTGGCGAGAGGTACCAGCACGGTAACAATTTCTGCTGTCGACTACAAGGCTGACGATACCGACGCGGCAGTTGAAGTCGTATCCGACTATCAGGGCAAAAGCGGAAAGGCTCTGATGATCCCCGACGCAGGCAAAGTTACCTGGGAATTTGAAGTTCCCAAGGAAGGTATGTACGCGGTAGCGATCGACTACTGCTCCGTTTCCGATAAGACCAACTCGATCGAACGTACTCTCTACATAAACGGCGCGGTGCCGTGTTCCGAAGCAAGATACCTTCTCATGAAGAAGACCTGGCGGAACAACTACACCGAAAACGCTGAAACCGGTGAGCTTCGTTTCGAAATCGACGGCAACGGCAACGAACTCCGTCCGACTTCCTATGTAGACCACATCTGGAAGACCTACGAGTTCATCGACTCCAACACCTACTACGCAAACCCCTTCGAGTTCTACTTCGCAAAGGGCACCAACACCATTTCCCTTGAAGCAGTCCGCGAAGACATGGTAATCAGCGAGATCCGCATTTATCCGTACGAAGACAACATCTCCTACGAAGAATATGTGAGCGGCAAGTCCGAAGCTTCTGCGGAAGCGATTCACATCCATGCGGAAACTCCCAGCGCTACATCCGACTACACTGTATATCCGATTTATGACCGTAAATCTCCTATCACAGAACCGCAGGATGCAGCAAAGATCATGCTCAACACGATCGGTAGTGAAAAATGGGTAACTCCCGGTCAGTGGGTTGAATACGAATTCGAAGTAGCTACCGCTGGCCTCTACGAAATCGTGTTCCGTTACAGACAGAACGAACTTCCCGGTATGTATACTTCCAGAAAGATCTACATCGACGGTGAGATCCCCTTCGAAGAAGCAAACTACGCGAAGTTCAACTACAATACCGAATGGCAGGTTGAAGCCGCAAACAACGGCGCAGATACCTTCCAGTTCTATCTTGAACCCGGCAAGCACACTCTGAAGCTCGAAGTAACCCTCGGTGAAATGGGCGACGTTGTACGTCAGGTTTCCGATATCATGTCCTCTGTCAACAGCGACTACCTTGAAATCCTCAAGCTCACCGGTTCCAGCCCTGACTCTTACCGTGACTACGGTTTCGGCCGCGTGCTTCCGGACGTTGTTGAAGACCTTGTTATCCAGCACCTCGCTCTCGAAGAAGTCATCGGCTACGTCGAGGGCATGGCGAACATCAAGTCCCAGAGCTCCGCTACTCTTGATACCATCTCCCGTCTCCTTCTCAAGATGGGTACCGACGAAGACGAAATCGCAAAGAACCTCGGCGAACTCAAGTCCCAGGTCGGTACGCTCGGTGAATGGATCAACGATGTAAAGAAGCAGCCGATCGAAATCGACTACATCAACATCCAGCCCGCTTCCGCTGCAAAGCCGAAGGCAAACGCTAGCATCTTCAGCGCAATGTGGTTCGAAATCAAGAGCTTCATTGCTTCCTTCTTCACCGACTACAACTCCCTCGGTTCTTCCGGCGAAGATATGAAGGACGCTGTTCAGGTTGACGTATGGGTTACCACCGGTCGTGACCAGGCGCAGATCATCCGTAACCTCATGGACAACGACTTCGGTCCTACCTACGGCATCAACGCTACTCTGAAGCTCGTTGCCGGCGGTACTCTCCTCCCGTCCGTTCTTGCAGGCGTTGGTCCGGAAGTTGCTCTCCCGGGTACCGGCGTTGACCCGATCCAGTACGCGATCCGTTCCGCAGTTCTTGCGCTGAACCCCGACGCTTACGCCGATCAGGAAGACGATGACGAAGAAACCAAGGCTTACAACGCAAAGATGCGTGAAGCATTCGCAGACTTTGACGAAGTCAAGTCCAGATTCACCGAAGCTGCGTTCATTCCGATCACTCTCTACGGCAAGACCTACGCTCTCCCGGATACCCAGACCTGGCCGATGATGTTCTATCGTACCGACATCATTGCCGAACTCGGTATGGAAATTCCGGAAACCTGGGATGACCTCCTTGCTATGATTCCGGTTCTCCAGTTCAACAACATGGAAATCGGTATGTCCCAGGACTATCAGATGTATATGTACCAGATGGGCGAAGAACTCTGGGCAGACGACGGTATGAGAATCAACCTCGACTCCAACCTCTCCCTCGAATCCTTCGAAACCATGTGCAACATGTTCACCCAGTACTCCCTCCCCGTAACTTACGACTTTGCTAACCGTTTCAGAACCGGTGAAATGCCGATCTGCATCCAGCCCTACACTTCCTACAACAACATCATCATCTTCGCGACGGAAATCGCAGGTCTCTGGGACTTCGGTCCGATCCCCGGTTTCAGACAGGAAGACGGCACTGTTGACAATACCGCGATGTCCGGTACCTCCGCACTCGTTATGATGTCCGGTGCTGAAAACATCAAGGAAGCATGGCAGTTCATGAGCTGGTACACCGACACCAAGTTCCAGGTAGACTACTCCAACGAACTCGTTGCGATCCTCGGCCCCGCAGCTAAGAACGCAACCGCGAACATGGAAGCTCTCGAAGAACTCCCGTGGACCTCTCACGAATACGAACAGCTGATGAAGCAGATGGATCACACCGCTGCTATCACCGCTTACCCGGGCTCCTACATCCTCGGCCGTTACACCAACTTCGCATTCCTCGACGCATACAACAACCACGCAGACCCGGTTGACTCGCTCCTTGGTTACATCAACACCATCAACAAGGAAATCACGAGAAAGAGAACCGAGTTTGA
>JAFUQY010000355.1 GCA_017472105.1 Clostridia bacterium
AGGAAATCTGCACGAAATTGTTTCAATAAATGATATACTGAAAAACACCTGTCCGATGCGTTCCATGCAAGTCAGACAGGTGTTTTCGTTCAGTTCCACACATTTTCATACGTCCGGTTCGTGCCGGAGAAGTAGATTGTGTCCTTGTGCTCGTACAGCGTGAGGTTTTTCTGCTCGCCCGTGTTATTGTCGGTCAGGCGGTAGTAGTAATGCCCGTCGTACCAGTCGTAGCCGAAATCCTCGACCGTGTACCGCGCGGGATCGACGTGAGCTTCCATGCACGAGTCAAGCTGACGCTTTGCGATGAGCGCGGAGACCGGATTGCCGCAGATGGCGTTCACCGGCACGAACAGGACCGCAAGCAGGAGAAAAGCCGCAATTCCCGCGCCGATTCTGTGACCGGCTGATCCGCGGAAGACATGCCTCCCGAACGCGCCGACGCCGAACCCGAGCAGATTGAGAATGCCCGCGAGCACGGTGACAAGCAGAATTGCGGACGGCGACGGGATCCGGGACTCGATGATCTGCGCGATGAGGAGGGAAAGGGCGGTGACTCCCATATGCCCGGCGAAGAGTACCGGTTTTGCGAGAATTCCCGCGATGCTCCCGCTGATTGGCATGAGCCAGACGAGATGGAACAGCGCGATGCCGCCGTTTACAGAATAGAGAAATCCGCTGATGACGGCGGGGACGAAGGATAGGATGGCGAAGAAGCGTTTCATGGCGTCCTCCTGTGGCGTTCGTTTTTCTGACTTCATTATATCACATCCCGTACGTCTGCGGCGGATTCTGAGAAAACTCTAATCCAATTCTAATGAGAAACCTCCCGTTATGCCTGTTTTTTCAGGAATCCGGGAGGTTTTTGGGGATCGGTTAATCGTAGAGGAAACTGTGCATGCGGTTTGACGCGTCGGTGATGTTGAAGGAGAGAATCGCCATGCCGTTGTACCAGCCGTTCTGGTAAGCGTCGGCGTACGGGACATTCTGCGATTCGAGCGAGAGCTTCGTTCCGTGAGCCGCGACGGATGCCGCAAGACTTAAGAGATCCGTGGAGGAAATGTTGGTCTTGATGAGGTTGAACGCGTATCCGAGGATGTCGTAGATCTCCGTGATGGATTTCTCGGTCACGATGGTCTTGATGACGGCGGTGATGACCTGACGCTGACGCTGTGTCCGCGCGAAGTCCGAGCCGATGTCACGGTTGCGCATGTGCATCAGTGCCTGATTTGCGTTCAGGTGGTTGAGGCCGGGCTTGAGATCCGTGTGTCCGTAGAGACCGTACAGCTCCGCTTCTTCCTCGGTCAGTTCGATGTCAACGCCGCCGATGTAGTCGATGAAGTTCTTGACGCCGTTGAAGTCGATGACGACGAAATTCTGGATATCGAGGCTGTACAGCTGGTTGACGGTGTTGACCGCAAGACCCACGCCGCCGTAGAAGTATGCGGTGTTGATGCGGTTCCAGCCGACGCCTTCGATGGGAATGAGGGAGTCACGCAGGAAGGAGACCATCTTCACGGTTCCATCCTTTTTATTATAGGAGAACACGATCATGGTATCGCTTCTGCCGCGGTCCTGTGTGATATCGCGGGAGTCGGTGCCCATCACGAGGATGTTGATGACGTCGGAGTCAATCTGCGTCCGCTTGTAGATCGGCGTTTTCCCGTAAACGCTGACGGCATTCGGGGAATTGGAGAAGGACGCGTCGGGATTGGACGGGATCACGTAGGTTTCGGTCTCCGTCGGGGTGTTGACGACCTGCGCGAGCGTTTCCGGCGGTGCGGTTTCAATCACGGGCTGGGTCTCGGGCGCTTTGGTTTCGGGAGCCTTCGTTGCGGGCGCGGGTGTCTCAACATACTCCGGTGCGAACATGTCAACCGAGCCGTCGTCGATGGTTTCCGGTGCTTCGGTTTCCGGCGGATCCGTCTCGGGAGCGGTGATTTCGGCAGGCTCCGTTTCCGTCTCGGCGGTTTCGGGGGCTTCCGTCTCGGTTTCCGGCGGCAGGGTTTCGGTATCAGGCTCGGTCACCGGTATGGGTTCGGTCACATCCGGCAGATCCGCGGTTGCCTCGGGACTGAGGATGACTTCGGGATAATCCGGCATCACATAGGTGTCGGGACGTTCCACGATCTCCGCGGCTTCGTAGGCATTTGCGGAATAGCTGATGAACAGCGGAGCGATGGCGGCAGTACATCCGCCGATGAGGAGAACGGGAAGGAGGATGAGAATGAGTTTGAGTATGGAAAATTTCTTTTTTTTCATGTCAGTTGATGTCGTCAAGACCCAGTTTTGCGAACAGATCGACGGTGTTCTTCTGCTTTTCGTCGGTAAGATTTCCGGTCAGGTTCAGCTCGTGAAGTGCGCGTTTTGCGGCGTCCTTTGAGGTGAGATGCGTCCAGCGGTGCACCTGACAGAACGGGAGCAGGTATCTGTGTTTTTGGAGAACCGGGTACTGGTATTTCATGGAGTCGTAGGGAAGAATGATCCGGGACATGAGGTACTTCGCGCGTCCCATTTTTGTCTGACGGACTGCCACGCGGTTGTCCACACTGCCGTAGACGCCGCCGCCGTAGATGAATTGTGCCATGGCTTCGGTCGTGTCGTCGGGATCCGCATCGGAGAACCACACCTCAGCCAGTCTGCGGCATGCATCGGCGAAGGTCAGCAGTCCCGCCTTCTCAAGCATGGCGTCACAGGCGTGCATGTCCGTCGGAGAGCGGTGATCGAGCACCCACAGGTCCATGAACGTCCGGATACCGCAGCCGCCGTCGACGAAATGCTTCATCATGTGTACAAAATGGTAGAACAAAAACAAATCGTCGTGCATCCGCATCCGGCAGGTGAATCCGTCCTCCGGTGAGACATGCTCCCACACGGAGTCGAGGATTTCCACCGCTTCCGGCGCACGGTCCGATTCGATGAGGGTGTAGTGAAGCTCGATGTGAATGCCGCGGGAGGAGAGAAGGGACACGTCATGCGATCCCCGTCCGGTTTCGGTGCACGACAGCTCATCCGCAAGAACGCCGATGGCGCGGTCCAGATTGTCCGGATGCACCAGCACGTCGATGTCACAGCTCGTGCGCATGTCCGGAGACGGGTAGAACGGCCGGATGACGGAGCCCTTGAGCGGAATGAAGGGAATCCCGGCTTTTTCGAGCGTCTGATAGAGCAGCTCCGTCTCGTACAGGATGTTTTCACAGCGGTACGCGGCGAGAATCTGCGATTTTTTGAAGGAGTCCGCGGATCTGTCCGCACCGATCAGCCCGAGTCTGCGCAGAGCATCACCTGCCATATGGGCAAGGTCATGTCTCGCGGAAAAGGCGTAAATCTGCTGAAGGACTGCTTCATCGATCGCGTCAGGCGGGAGGGAAGCGTCACACGGAGCGTTCAGTGCGGTTCTGAGTAACCTTATCGTCAGGTTTCCGATGGATTTCATTGGTTTCCTCGCTGAGGATTGGATTTTTCACCGCTGAGGGTGCGTTTTAC
>JAFUQY010000356.1 GCA_017472105.1 Clostridia bacterium
AACAGCTGCACGGGTATGGCGCCTGCGGCGGGCATTTTCAAGGGGAACGCTTGAACGGCCGAGATCCCTAAGAGCCCGGACGCGGAGGGTTCTTAGGCGCCCCCGCGAGGGTACAAATTCAATTGAAAAGCGGAGCTTTTCTACCTAATCAAATCACGAACGGTTTAAACCATACGTAAGTAAAAAAAGAAAGAATAAAGGAGCAATATCGTATGCTATGCCCACACTGCGGGAAGGACAACGAATCCGGTGCTCAGCGATGCAGCCAGTGCGGCCGTGAACTGACCGGCACAAATGCCGATGCCGCACCGGAAACCAATTCTCCCATGCATGAATACCGCCCTGCGGATGTCCCGCCGGGTGTGCAGCTTACTCCGAAACGGTCGCCGCTCGGGAAATTCCTCTCCGCATGCGCGCACGCCGTGTTCTATGTCATGCTCTTCGTCGGATGCCAGTCCGTGGTCGTCAGCGGATACCTCACCGCCGTCATGGCAGGCAATCCCGCCGCGTATGCGGAAACCGACGCCATGCTCGCACTCACGGAAAAGGTCAATGAGAAAACTGTCCTCATCCTCCTCATCTCCAACCTCCTCACCATCCTCCTTGCGTGCCTCTTCATGCACATCAGACGGCGCGATCCCATGCAGGAAATGGAGCTGTGGCCCGTCAATCCCTTCCGCTTCGGGACGTTCGCCGTCTTCGGTATGGCGATGAATGTCTTCGTCTCCGTCACGCTGTCCATGATTCCCCTGCCGGAGTCCGTGATCGAGCAGTTCAATACCCAGACCGCTCCCTTGTACGGCGAAATGCATCCCCTTCTGGAAATCCTCAGCGTCGCTGTCATCGCGGGCATCACGGAAGAGCTCATTTTCCGAGGTCTCGTCATCTCCCGTCTGAGACGGGGCATGGGTATGACGGCGGCTGTCGTGATTTCGTCCGTGATCTTCGGCGCCGCACACGGTTCCCTCATCGCTGTGGCGTATGCGACCCTGCTCGGACTCCTCCTCGGCGGACTGTACGCGAGATACAATTCCGTTGTCCCCGGGATCATCTTCCACGTGTTCTTCAATATGACGTCGTACTGGCTCCCGACGGAGGGCGTTGTCCTCATCGTGCTCTATGCCGCGTCCGTGGTGCTCATCGCGCTCGGCGTATGGCGTATCTTCGTGCGGTACCCGGTGTTCAATGATATTTTCACCGACATCCGCGGGCTCATCAAGCCTGTCAACGACGAGGAAGCCGCGATTATTGCGGAAATCAAACGGCACCAGAAGAACGGCAGAATCACCGCGGATGAGCTGGAAGAGCTGAATGACCGGTGGGCGGAAAACCGGAAGAACCTGCGCCGTGACCGTAAATCCGGAAAGCGGAAATAACATGTATGGAAATATCATCGGTGTAAACTGGACGGCGGTCGACCGCGAGGGATCGACCCTACGGTATTTCCGGGAAAATTGCGTATATTCTGTAGGGCTGACCCTTGCGGTCTGCCGCAGATAAATTAAAAAATACATCATCAACATACAGGAGAACCTGACAACATGAAACTCTACAATACTCTTACCCGTACCCGCGACGAATTTGTGACACATGAGCCCGGCAAGTGCAAGATGTACACCTGCGGCCCGACCGTGTACCATTTCGCTCATATCGGCAACCTGCGCTCCTACATCATGGAGGACGTACTGGAAAAATACCTCAGCTACACCGGGCTGGAAGTCACCCGCTGCATGAACATCACCGACGTCGGTCACCTTTCTTCCGATGCGGACACCGGTGAAGACAAGATGCTCAAGGGTGCAAAGCGTGAAAAGAAGACCGTTATGGAGATCGCGAAGTTCTATACCGACGCGTTCTTTGCGGACTGCGGCAAGCTGAACATCAAGATTCCCGAACTCGTTGTTCCCGCGACTTCCTACATCCCCCAGTTTATCGAAATGGTCGAAAAGCTCCTTGAAAAGGACTACGCGTACGTCGCTGACGGAAACGTCTACTTCGATACCTCCAAGCTCGACGAATATTACGTCTTCAACAAGCACGACGCGGAAGACCTCGAAGTCGGTGTCCGTGACGGCGTTGAGGAAGACCTCGCGAAGCGCAACAAGACTGACTTCGTTCTGTGGTTCACCAAGTCCAAGTTCGAGGATCAGGAGCTGAAGTGGGATTCTCCGTGGGGCGTCGGTTATCCCGGATGGCACATCGAATGCTCCGCGATTTCCCTCAAAAACCTCGGCGAATACCTCGATATTCACTGCGGCGGCATTGACAACGCGTTCCCGCATCACACCAACGAAATCGCGCAGTCCGAGGCGTATCTCGGTCATCCGTGGTGCACGCACTGGTTCCATGTCCTGCATCTGAATACCCAGTCCGGCAAGATGTCCAAGTCCACCGGCGAGTTCCTGACCGTGTCCCTCCTCGAGGAAAAGGGCTACAACCCGCTCGTTTACCGCCTCTTCTGCCTCCAGTCCCACTACCGCAAGTCCCTTGTATTCAGCTGGGAAGGCATGGACGGCACCAAGACCGCTTACAACAAGCTCATCGCAAAGATCGCGGGTCTGAATCCCGATGCATCCGACGCCGTTGATGAAGCCGTTTTCGCATCCCTGAAGCAGAAGTTCACCGACGCCATGGACAACGACCTCAATACCGCTCTCGCTGTGACTGCGCTGTACGACGTTCTCAAGGCGAAGACGAACGACGCGACCAAGATCGCTCTGCTGAAGGATTTCGATACCGTCCTGTCCCTGAATCTGCTCGAAGAAGCCGCAAAGGTCCGTGAAGCCAACAGGAAGGCTGCTGAGGCCGCAAAGAACGCTCCCGCCGCTGCTCTCGTCATCACCTGCGGTACCGAAGGCGTCGCGGATGACATGAAGGCGAAGGTGGAAGAACTCATCAACGCACGTGCGGACGCGAAGAAGGCAAAGGATTTCGCAAAGGCTGACGCAATCCGTGACGAACTTTCCGCGATGGGTGTCGCAATCGTTGACGTCAAGGGCGGCGTGAACTGGACGCTGGCGTAAGTTTGACGGATTTCCGCGAAGGGAGGTGTGCGGCTTGCAAAAATATCTCCGCATTCTGCCGTTTCTGGCGGTGACGGCGGCGGATTTCTGGCTGATTCCGCTGTTCTTGAACGAAACGAATGTCATGCTCCTCGTGCTTTGCGTGATGCCGTTTGTGTGCTTCGTGACGTCGTATGTCTGCGGGCTGGTGTGCTCGTTTCAGCCGATGTACCTCTTCGGGGTGGAAATGCTCTTTCTGCCGACGGTGTGGGTCTACTACAACGAATCGGCGATGGTTTACATGCTCGTTTACGCAGTCATCGCGGCGCTCGGATGTGCTGTCGGCGCACTCATGAAGAAGGCGTTCGCGCAGAAAACGGATGCCGCCGAAGATGCATCACAGCCTGAGGAAACACAGGATAACGCCGCCGAAACAACAACGGACAACTGATCCGGAAAGGAATACCGATGGAAAAGATCATTACTGCGGAAAATTTCCGAAATTTCGCCTATGCGAACGACAATATCTGCGCAAAGCCCATCCGCGGAATCGCGCTCGATTTCTTCGGACTCGGCGGCGCGGCAATGTACTGGGATGAAACCGATGCCGGACGCTTCTATGCACAGCACGGGATCCTCCTCATCGTGCCTTACAACAACCCGTGGGCGTGGATGAACCGTCAGGCGGTCGCTTATACGGACGAGCTCGTCGACGTCATGATGGAAAAGTATGACCTGTCCGACAGCACTCCCATCGTTTCCACCGGCGGAAGCATGGGCGGTCTCTCTGCACTCGTCTATACCGCATACGCAAAGCGGACTCCGATGGCGTGCGTCGCAAACTGCCCCGTGTGCGATCTGCCGTACCATTTCACCGAACGTCCCGATCTGCCGCGTACGCTCTACTCTGCGTTCTGGAATTACGAAGGCACCATGGACGACGCCCTCCGCGAAACTTCACCCCTGCACCTCGCACTCGCCGGCAGAATGCCCGACGTGAAATATACCCTCTTCCACTGCACAGCCGATCAGGCCGTGAACAAGGAAATGCACAGCGATAAATTCGTTGATGCAATGACCGACCGTGTCGTCACATACCACGTTGTACCGGATCGAGGACACTGCGACCTTACGCCGGACATGTGGGAGAAGTACAGAGCAGCAGTCGTCGCAGCCGTGAAGGAGTAACGCAGAATCCTCGGCAGCTGTGCGGTGTGTAATGCATAGTTCGTTTTAGTTTCGGCGGCACCAAGGCACCGCCCTACACAGACCTCCACGGCGCGCGTGAGCCAAACTTCACGTACGATTCAGGTAACGAGATCAATTGAGCGCTCCACGGCTACGGCGAACAGGGTCTCGGTGGTCCCTGTGAGCCCTAGAACGCTCATCTGATACATTGGTACGCACCAATCGGCATCGCACCCTCAAGTACAATCTGCAATTGTGCCCGTAGACAAGCAAACGAACAGCTTAAGCTGTACATAGTCAAAGAAAATCCCCTTGAAACTGACGAAATCATATCCGTGTACTTACCGTAGAGAACCAAAACCTCGTCAGTCGAAAGTTTTTTGCCAGGCTTTTTTTCAAAAAAGCCGCGTCCCCCTTTTACTAAAACCAAAGGAGTACCACATCACTATGGAACAAATCTACACCATACCCGTCAATGAGGCGTTTGAGAAGGTGCAGGAGGAAGGCTTCTGTACGTGCCCGTTTTGTCTGATGTATAACCGCCTGGAGGACAATGAGCTGGATCTGATTCTGGGGGCATCCATGATGGAACCGGACGTACGGCTCAAGACGAACGAAGCCGGATTCTGCGACACGCATCTCGGACTCATGTTCGGACGCGGCAAGAGACTCCCGCTTGCGCTCATGCTGGAAAGCCACCTCGACGCCGTTGCAAAGGATATCGAGGGCAATATGGGCATGTTCATCGCGAAGACCGGCGACAATACCGCGAAGCGCCTTGATAAGCTCGACCACAGCTGCTATATCTGCGACCGCATCGAGTATAATTTCTCCCGCATGATTGAGACAGCCGCGCTTCTCTGGCAGGCGGATCAGAAGTTCCACGATAAAGTCACGAAAGCGCCGTTCTTCTGCCTCAAGCACTACGGCCTGTTCGTGAAAGCCGCTAAGGATCGTCTCTCGAAGAAGGATTTCGCGGAATTTTATAAGACCGTCGCCGAGATCGAGACGAAGTATTTCGATAAGCTCCGCGCGGATGTGTCGTGGTTCTGCAAGAAGTTCGACTA
>JAFUQY010000357.1 GCA_017472105.1 Clostridia bacterium
ATGACCGAGATCGATTCCCGCGCGCCGTGCCTGCTCGTGCTGGTGTTCTCTTGGAATCTGATAGAGCTTTCCGTCCTTGACAAGTCTTGCACCGGTCTGATGATAGGAAAAACCGACGCCGGCTCTCCTGCACTGCTCGCGAATGTCGAGTACCCACTCATACCGGCAGATTCTCGCTTCGGAACCGGATTCGCCGCCGACGGTCACCGATGTGATCTCCGGTGTCAGGTATGCGCTCAGGTCAATCCGTTCCAGCAGCGGCTCGCAGACGATTCCCTTGGTCTGAATCGGCAGTGTGAGATAGATCGGCAGACGGTAATCCGCCATTTTCTGATTCTCCGCCGTCACGAATACGGAAACATGATCGTACCCGCTTCCCCAGTCCGCCGGGATGCACTGCATGAAACGGTCAATCCGCTTGGTGATGATGAAAAAGCGGCAGTCGCTCCGTTCGCGTATCATCCGCCACGCATCTTCCCGCCATGCATCCGCTTCTTCAAGGAAGAAATCGGAGGTAAAGCAGGTGGAGAACTCCGTTCCAGCCGGATGCTTGTATTCGCCCAGCCGGTTTCGCATAACGGGAAGGCGGAAGGTCGATGCGTTCTGTTTGATTTCTCCCGCGTCCTTCTCATGCTGAGCGTCCATGCGGTAGACGTAGCAGTTGCGGCATCCTTCGCTCAGTTTACGGCATCCGTGCCATGGGTTCCAGCGCATTGTGAGCCTCCTTCCGTGGTGGGGTTTGTGTTCATTATACTGCATTTTTCCGATGGAGTCAATAGGGTGAGTTCCCTGCTCCGCACCTTGCATTTCCGCCGCAGATATGCTATACTGATACCATACACAATTCCAACACAGCGAGGTGTACATATGTATTTCAACGCGAAGACATATCATCCGGTTTCCGAGCCTTACAGCATCTTCGGGAATGACGAAATCCGTGTGACCGACCGGATGCTTACAAAGAACGGCAAACCGTGGATCCCGGTCATGGGAGAGATGCATTACAGCCGCGTTCCCTGCGAAAAGTGGGAAGAAACGCTCCGCAAGATGAAGGACGGCGGCATTGATGTGGTTGCATCGTACGTGTTCTGGATTCATCACGAGGAAGAAAAAGGCCGCTTCGACTTCACCGGAAACCGCGATATCCGGCGTTTTATTGAGCTGTGCCGCAGTCTCGGACTGGAATTCTGTCTCCGGATCGGGCCGTGGGCTCATGGAGAATGCAGAAACGGCGGATTCCCGAACTGGCTCTGCGAAGAATGCCGCTCCAGCCTGCGCTCGGATAAAGAACCGTACATTTCCTACGTCCGCCGCTACATGCATGCCGTTGCCGATCAGGTGCGCGGACTCCCACTCTTCGGGATTCAGATTGAAAACGAAATGACGCGGAATCCGGCTTACATGGAGCATATCCGGCAGATCGTTCTCGAAACCGGTCTGACAGCGCCCCTGCTGACTGCCACCGGATGGGGTAACGCGAAGCTCCCGGACACGCTTCTTCCGATGTTCGGCGGCTATCCGGAGGCTCCGTGGGCTGGACATACCCATGTGCTCGATCCCAATCCGAACTCCTTCTTCTCGCTCGTCCGGGATGACGGCAGCATCGGCGCGGATCTGCTCGGCAAAGCGGAATCTGCTGAACCGTGCGGTGCTCCCGTGTATCCGTATCCCTTCATGACCTGCGAGCTCGGCGGCGGCAATCAGGTAACCTATCACCGGCGTCCCCTGTTCGTTTCCCGTGATGTGGAATCCCTCGTGATCTGCAAGCTCGGAAACGGCGTGAATCTCGTCGGGTATTATATGTACACCGGCGGTCTGAATCCGATCGGCAGAACGACCATGCAGGAGAGCCGCGCAACCGGTTATCCCAACGACTGCCCGGTCATTTCCTACGATTTTCAGGCTCCGATCGGCGACATGGGTCAGCTCCGTGAAAGCTGGTTCCGCCTGTCCTATATTCACAGATTCCTGCATGCCTTCGGAAAACATCTCGCGCCCATGGAAGCAATCATGCCGACGGTTATGCCCGCGTCACTGGACGACACCGAAACCCTGCGCTGTGCATTCCGTTCGGACAGCCGCGGCGGATTCCTGTTCGTGAACAATCACATCCGTCTGAAAAAGCTGCCCGCGCATCCGGCACACAGATTCACCTTTGATCTGGAAAACCGCACAATTTCGTTCGATCTGGATGTTCCCGAAGACAGTTCGTTCTTCCTGCCGGTCGGTCTTTCTGTCGCCGGACTTGATCTCCAGTATGCCGCCGCACAGCCGGTATCGTGCAGTGAAACTTCCCTGATGCTTTTGCAGATTTCCGGACTCGAACCCGTGATCGCACTGGACGACGGCAGAACCATTCCGCTTTCCGTCGGCACCAACCGCATTGACGGAACCGATGTGATTCTTCTGCCGTACGAGGACTATATCCCCGGCGAGCTGACAAAAATCACGGCGGAACCCTCTCCGAACCGCATGGACGCCGCGCTTCTGCTGAGTCATCTTCCCGTTGAAGACAGGACTGCGGAATTCACCGTCCGCTGGGCTGATGAGGACAAATGGCTTGTCATCCGTGCACGCGGCAATCTTGCCGGATTCTATGCGGACGGCAGGCTGATTTCGGACTATTACCTCTACGGTGACGCGTGGGTGATCGATCTCCGTTCCCTGCCGGTCCGCGAGGGAATCATCAAGGTGCAGCCGTTCTGCGAAGAAGATCGCGAGCGGGTATATCTTGAGGTTCCGTTTGAAACAGGGGTGCATACGCCGGAGGTGTGGTGTTCTCGGGAAGATGTGCTTTGCATATAAGTACAGATTTACGCGTAAGAATCAACCATATAGCACAAAAACGGC
>JAFUQY010000358.1 GCA_017472105.1 Clostridia bacterium
ACCTCCGCCTCACAGTTGCCGCGCACGCAGATGATTCTGTCCGCGATTTCGTTCAGCAGTGGAGCAACCGTCTTCGGCGCGTATCCGAGAGGCAGATCGTTTCGCGGGCCGTGGTAGAGAATGTCGCCCAGCAGCACCAGATGCGACGCCCCGGATTCACGGAACCGTTCGAGCATCAGGGCAGTGTAATCCGCCGACCCGTGCAGATCGGATGCAATAAAAAGTTTCATGTGTGTAATTCCTTTCGGAGAATTTTTTGTGTGAAAGTATCACCGTATATCCGTCAGCGCAATCGCCTCAAATTTCGTAGGGGACGGCGCCCTCGACGTCCCGCGGGTTAAATAAAACAATATTTAGGCAGATGAAATATCAATCCAATTCCATCCGGCATAAATCGTTCGGCGGGACTGTCTGACCACTTTCTGTGAAAGTGAACGTCCCCTACGGTAATTAAGAAATTGCAGCCCCGGAAATAACCGTGGAGACAAAAAACGTCCCCGCACCCCGAAAAGATCAGGGAACGGGGAACGTTATGTCAATCTTACTTCAGATTGTACTTTTCAATCTTTTCGCGGAGGAACTGTACAGCCATCGCGATGTCCTTTTCGGGCTGGTTGCCGACTTCGCGTTCAATGGTCAGGAAGCCGTTGAATCCGGTTGCAGCCAGAGCAGGGAGGTAAACATCGAAGTCTACGTCGCCTTCACCGAGAGGCAGTTCGAGGTACTTTCTGCCCATTTCCATCATAGCCTTGTGTTCCTTTGCTTCTTCACCGATCGCAACAGCGGCTTCGACTCTCTTCTTGAGCATGATGCCGTCCTTTGCGTGGGTGTGTACAACGTACTTGCCGATGTACTTGAGCGCGTTTTCCGGTCTGTCGTCCACGCACATTACGAGGTTTGCAGGGTCAAAGTTGACGCGAACGCCGCCCGCACCGAGGGAATCGAGGAATTCGCCGAGGAGCTTGCCGGGTTCCGGACCGGTTTCAACCGCGAAAGCCGCGTCAACGGAGTCCGCGTATTCAGCCAGTTCACGGCATGCCTTGCGCATGATTTCCTTGGTTGCGTTTTCTTCTGCGGGAACGGTGCCGATGTGGGTGGTAACTACGTTGCATTCGAGCTTCTTCGCGAGATCGAGAACTCTCTTGGACTTTTCAACGTAGACTGCGTTGCTTTCTTCCTTCATGAAGCCGTGGCCGAAGTCACCGCAGATTGCGGAGAAAACGAGACCGTGGGACTTCACGATGTCAAGAGCTTCCTTGAGCTGTGCGTCGGTAACGGTGTCCACGTTGAGCTCGCCGTAAGTAGCGTAAGCCTGGATACCTTCGATACCGAGTTCTGCTGCCTTCTTCACGCCGTCCTTGAAGCCGAGGCGGAAGGATTCGACCATTGCGCCGATTTTCATATTGTTAATCCTCCAGATGAGAAAATTTTTGACAGTTGATTACGCATTCCTCAGCGTTTCCCGCACCTTCTGCTCGCGGACGTCGTTGCCGCGGAAGACGAGGGGCTTGTATTCGCCGAAGAGCCTGCTCATGATCCGGTCGGAATACCGCTTGCGCAGCTCCGCCTGGGTCAGATTTGTGCTGATGATCGTGGATTTGTGCCGGATCATGCGGGTATTGATGATGTTGTAGAGACAGGATACCGTGAACTGGGACGTGACCTCGCATCCGAGATCGTCGATGATGAGCAGATCGCAGTCCGTGAAGCGGTCGGTGCCGTCGGCGTTCTCGTCCATTTCGTAGGAGGAACGGTGGAAGCGCTCTTCCTCAAATTCCCCGAAGAGGGTCAGGGCGGATTCGTACACCACATACGCACCGCGTTCAATCACAGCCTGCGCCGCCGCGGTCGAGAGATGGGTTTTCCCGAGTCCCGTCGCGCCGAGGAAGAGAAAGCTGTCGGATTTGCCCGGCACAAAATTCTCCGCAAACTCGCGAAGAAGCCGGACGTTCTGTCCCATTATTATTTTATCATCTTTTTCGTAATAGTCAAGAGAAAAAGTGTCAAAATTTTGTTTTTCCACAAGAGAATACAGCCCGGAGCTTTCCAGATTCGCCCGGACGATCTCTTTTTTCAGGCAATCGCAGATGTTGATGTCCACGTACCCCGTGTCGGAGCATTTCTCACAGGTGTAGTGGATGTCGCAGTAGTCAACCGGAAAGCCTGCCATCCGGAGAACCAGCTCGCGGCGTTTTGCCAGACTTTCGTACTCCTCGCGGATTTTTTCCAGCGGGACTTCGCTCTGCCCAAGCGCGGCAGCCATGATTTTCGGGCCGGTTGCCGCGAGCTGAGCGTCGATTGCCGCAAACTGCGAGACCTTCGCCGACGCTTCCGCGCTGTGTTTTTCGTATTCCGCAATCGCCGCGGCGCGTCTGTCAGCTATGATATCCTTCGCGCGGCGTATGTTTTCGCGTCTTCCCATGTCGGGACTCCTTTCGGGTGATCGGGATTGTGCGGGTGGGCTTTAAGGATTACTCCATCTTGAACAAGCCCAACATCCGTTTTTGTCATTCAGAGGGCGGGCTATTCTGTAAATCCAAGCCTGATGTCCTGCCCGAAGAATCTGTGTATGTTCTGCTCAGATCTGCATATGTCCGTGGTTGTCATGCTGGTTCGGCTGAAGGGTACTCACTTTGTAATAACGTGCAGTTTGAAGATATAATATTTGTGCAAACCGTCTGTATGACATTCGTGAGTAACCTTCACCTGAATAGGTACGACAACCACGGACATATTCCGAACCGAATAGGACATGCACAGATTCTTCGGGCGCGATGTACGGTATTGGCTGCAAGTGATTCTCGCCCTCTGAATGACAAAGGGTGGCGTTAGGCTCACGAGATCGGCTTTCACTTAAGTTCTCAAACTTCCGCCTTCTCTTCACTTCTTACATCTTACTTTTTACTTCTTACTTCTTATTCCGCTTCCGCAGCCTGATACGACCGCTTGAGTGCAGCTTCGTAGAAATCGTCGGTCGAGAAACTCTGCTTCTGAACCGTGCCGGCATTGCGTTCAGCCTCCGCCGCGTCCACTTCTTCGGGCGTTTTGAACCCCTTCGCGTACCAGCTTTCCAGCACGGCATTCGCGTAGCTCAGCGACGGCTCCTTTGCCTTGGCGATGGTCGTCTCGTACGCATGCCGGATCAGCTCGCGCGAGAAGCCGTACGTGCCCGTCCATTTTTCCAGCATCGCCGTCTCTTTTTTCACAAGAGCACGCTTGCCGATGCCGAAGAGATTCCGCACGAACACTTCAAGCGAGGCAAGCTCCCTGACGCGTGCAATCTCTTCCTCCAGCGCCGCGTAGGTCGTGATCCCGCGGTCGTAGAAGGCAAGCGCCATTTTCTCCACGTAGCGCACGGTTTTCTTGTCCATCTCCGCCGCGTGGGTAAAGAGGAGCAGGATGTATTCCGTGTCCAGCCGCAGATGATCCGCCAGTCCCGCAACGATCTCCGTCTCCGCGGTGTTGAAAATCTTGCCGAAAATCTGCTGGCACGAGTCGAGAAGACCGCGGAATGCAGTCGTGCGGACAGCGGCATCGGCAAGCTCCTCGGCGGTGTAGTGCGGCAGGGTCGTATGTACGGACACACGGGACGCCGGTTTCGTCGGTTTCGCAGGTTTTTCGGCAGTTTTCGCCGGAGCGGCAGCGTCCGAGGAGAGCGCACCGCAGGCAACCCATGTCTCAAGCGCACGGCGGAACGCGTTCTCCGTCATGTCCAGCCGCCCGGCAAGCTCGGAAAGCTCGAACTCCGGTTCGGAATAGACCGCCAGAAGTACCCGGAGCTCGTCGCCTGTGGCTGTGGATAACTTTTCGGAAACCGCCTCGGCGGGCAGGGAAAGAATGCGGTTTTTGTATATTGGTGTGATTTTCATACTGTATGCTTGTTTTCCTGAAAATTCATGAAATCTTTGTTCAAATCGGTTGTCAATATGTCGGTATGCGGGAACTTTCTGCCGGATTCTGTCGGAACTTTTGTCGGAATTATACGAAACATGCATAAAATCCGCGCTCGATGCATATTGCTGCGGATTGAATCATATCCGGCGGGATGCATAAGCGGATAAAGATTCGTTCACAAATGCATGGAGGTTTTACAACAGAGGTTTTCAACAGCCTGTGGAAAAGTGGGTTGGATAAATGCACAACTTGTTTCGCAGAGACAAACGCCTCGTAGGGCGGGGGTTTACCTCCCGCCGTGAATTTCGGTTGTACTTTGCGGCGGGAGGTGAACTCCCGCCCTACGGAGATTGAAGATACCTGCCTCGCAGTGAGAGTTATCGAACATGTCTCATTCTTCCTTATTTTTTCATCCGCAGGCGTTCCAGATATTCCTCGCAGGCCTCATCCGACGCATACGCGTTGAGCGACGAATCCGCGTGCAGACCGAGCAGATGCATGTGATATCCCGCCGCACCGACCATCGCCGCGTTGTCTCCGCAGAGGCTGAGCGAGGGCACGATGAACCCGACGCCGTGACGGTCGCAGACGGACTTCACCGCTTTTCTGAGATGGGAATTCGCCGCAACGCCGCCCGCCATCACGAGAGTCTTCGTTCCCGTGCGCACGAGAGCGTCGGAGAGCTTCTTCGAGATGCCGTCGCACACGGTCTTCGTGAACGCACCCGCAATCTCCGCGCGGACTTCATCCGGCAAGTCGTCGGTTTTCCGCTTCTGCTTTTCGTTGTGGATGTGGTTGATGACCGCCGTTTTCAGTCCGCTGAACGAGAATTCCAGCGTATCATCCGCCACAGCCGGGGACGGGAACGACAGCGCACCCTTCTTTTTGTAGTCGTAGAGCTCAAATCCGCGCGAAGCCAGCCTGTCCATCGCCGCACCGCCGGGATAGGGAAGTCCCATCACGCGTCCGACCTTGTCAAAGGCTTCCCCGCAGGCGTCATCGCGCGAGCATCCGATTTCTTCAAATGTGATGTAATCCTTTACGTCATACAGGGATGTGTGTCCGCCCGATACGACGAGCGCGAGATACGGGGGCTTGAGCGCGGGATTTTCGATATACGCCGCCGCCACGTGCGCTTCGATGTGATTCACGGGAACGAGCGGCACGCCGAGCACGGACGCAAAGGATTTGGCAAAGCTCACGCCGACGAGGAGCGATCCGATCAGCCCGGGCGCGAAGGTCACAGCCACCGCTTCAATGTCGGAGAGCGCAATCCCGGCCGTGTCAATCGCTTCGCGGACAACGTTCGAGATCGATTCGCAGTGCGCGCGGCTCGCAATTTCGGGAACCACACCGCCGTAGAGGGCGTGAATGGCGATCTGCGAGGAAACAATGTTGGAAAGCACCCGGATCCCGTCGGCAGAACAGTCCAGAACCGCCGCGGACGTCTCGTCACAGGAGCTTTCAATAGCAAAAATGTACATGGTGTACTCCGTTAATGCATAATGTTTATGCCGATATTTTGTTGGTTGACAGAAAAATGTGATGACGAAATACAATAACACTTACGTCAGCAAGCACAGCGTAAATCTCTGTCATTCTGAGGGTGAAAATCACCGGTAATCAAAGCCGTACGCCGTGCACAGATTCATCGGGCAGGATGTCGGGTATGTGTCTGTGGGATAGCCCGCCCTCTGAATGACAGGGATTGTTCGTCTGACCGGATGACATATTGACCAGCGTCAGCCGGAAAAAACAACGTGTCATTCATTACGCATTGTGCATTTCATTAAAATCGCATCTTCAACGGGCTTCTGATAATATCCCTTCCGCTTGCCGAGGACTTCGAAGCCGTACTTTTCGTAAAGATGCCGTGCCGGGGCGTTGGATTCGCGGACTTCGAGGAAAATTTCCTCCGCTCCGAGGGATGCCGCCCTCTCCAGTACCGCGTCCATGAGGGATGAGCCGATTCCCTGAGAGCGGTAAGCGTCGTCAACTGCAATGTTCATCAGCTCCGCATCCGGGGCAATGCACATCAGGCACGCGAATCCGGCGAGGGTATCCCCGTCAAGTGCCGCGAAAACGCTGACCTTGTCCGATTGGAACGCGCTCTCAAAGGTCTTCTTCGACCACGGAACGGTGAACGCACGCAGCTCCAGCGCGGCAATGCCGTCAATCATGTCAGGCGTCGCGTCAATGATCTTCAATCCATACCGTTGTAGGGACAGGCGTCCCCGACTGTCCTCCGAACAATCTGCACCAAATAACATCTCCAATGCCGCCTCAATGTCCGAAAGACACGCGCGGTACAGGATGAGATCCCCGCCGAAGGGGTCGGAAATGGGCAGGGGCATGGGCACGATTTTCTCCGCGAACTGCGGGAGCGCGTCCCGGATGATCTTCGCGTGCGCCGGCGTGACCGTGACAACGAGATCCGCATCCGCGATATCTTCTGCCGTCAGCGGGAGGGAAGCACGGTTCTCGTCCGCGTCAAATCCGCGTTCTCTCAGGGCAGTCACCGCGTTATGTGAGATGAGCGAGCCGTCGGCAGCCAGTCCCCGGGAATCCGCGTGAAGACCGTATTTTGCCGAAGCCACGGACGCACACATCGGCGAGCGGCAGGTGTTGCCCGTGCAGACAAAGAGAACCTTATCCCACATAATCAAGGAAAATGTCGCCGACTTCGACGCAGTGCTTCGTGTTGCGGTCGTAGAGGAACTTGCCCTCCGGGAATTCGCCGTAGAAGAGGTTGTAGTACAGATGCGGGTACTTGTCGGCGGAGTAGAACTTGATGTCAAGCGTCAGCTCCGAGCCGAGCAGGGGCCATTCCGCCTCCTTGCCGTTCACAAAGAGGTCGATCACTTCGGAAATCACGGCTTCGTCCTCAATCACGGCAACTGCGGCGGAAACCTCAGTGTTCGTGCAGAGATAGATCGCGGTTGTGCCGAGCTCTTCCAGCGTGGGAAGCGTGATGTCCTCACTGTAAAAGACGGACGTAGCACTTCCCGCAAGCTCCTGCGACAGCCATTCTTTCGGGTCCGCACCCGTGATCTGGTACAGCGTCATGTCGGAATCCTTGTAGTATCCGTACGCGTCACCGATCGCGCGGGGCTGATAATTGGTCGGAGCGACGTTGTAGACCACGCCGAGCCGCTTGTTGTAGAACTGACCGTTCTCGTATTTCAGATTCACCAGCGAACCCGCACAGGACGCCAGCATGGAAGACGCCAGCAGCAGAGCCGCAAGTTTTGTGGATTTTTTCATAAGTTACAGTTACCTCGAATATAGTAATTCAGAATTCGGAATGCATCGTCGGGTAGGAATCTCATGCCTCATCCGTGGTGCACGCCTCATCCGTCACGGATTTTCAATCCGCGCCACCTTCCCCACCGCGTTTGTGAAGCTGTAATCTTTCATCCGTACAGGGGAAGGCTTATTCAGTTTCACGTCCCGCAGCATCGCCGGATGAGAACGGAAAATCCGGATGAATCCGCACTGCATCTCCGTAGGACTGCGGGAGCATCAATCAAAGAAGCCTTCCCCGTGCAGTCGCTTAAAATTTCGGCTTCAAAAACACAGCCGGGGAAGGTGCCCCATAGGGGCGGATGAGGCGTGAACCCGGATAGAGGCGCGAACCCGGATGAAGCGCCGCATTCCTCAATTATGCATCCCCACAAGACTGTCGTCGTTTTCGATCCAGTCCTCGGTGGAGATCACGCGGAAAACGTCCTTTGTGTCGCGGATGTACACCTTTGCGATGCCGGCGTTGATAATCATGCGCTTGCACATCATGCAGGAATTCGTTCCGGCGATGATGGAGCCGTCGATGGGACTGGTGCAGCTCATGTACAGGGACGCACCGAGCATGTTCTCCCGCGCCGCCGCAATGATCGCGTTCGCTTCGCTGTGTACCGACCGGCAGAGCTCGTACCGTTCGCCGCTGGGAATGCCGAGTTCCTCGCGGATGCAGCGTCCGATGTCCGTGCAGTTTTTCCGTCCGCGCGGCGCACCGTTGTATCCCGTGGAAATGATGACATCGTTCTTCACGATAATCGCCCCGTACCGCTTTCTCAGACACGTACTCCGCTCCGAAACCGTCTGGGCAATGTCAAGATAATAATTATGCTTGCTGATCCGCTCCATTTTTCATTCCTCCGCCGTGAGAATATTTTTTATCATTATATTATACTATATTTCCGGGGAAGAAATCAAGAGGATTTTATAAATCAGTGAAGAGAGAAGAGTGAAAAGAGAAGAGAAAAGGTAGAAACCTTCGGTTTCAATGAATTAAAACGCGGAGCGTTTTTTCCGATTCTCTTCACTCTTCTCTCTTATCTCTTATCTCAACAATCGCGAGGTTTTATGTCAGCCAGAACAACTTTATTCCTCAAAAACGCTCTCCTGCTGTCCGCCGTGAGTCTTGCCATGCGCGGGGTCAGCGTGGGCTTCAATGCATGGGTCAACGGAAAAATCGGCGCGGAGAGCATGGGACTGTTCACGCTTGTCATGAGCGTCTACGGTTTCGCCGTCACATTGGCTCTCGCGTGCGTGAATCTCGCGTCGGTGCGGCTTACGTCACAGCGGTGCGCTCTGCTGGATCATGCGGACAAAGCGTCGTGGAAGTACGCGATGGGAAGGGTGCTCCGTGCGGTCTGCCTGTACGCGCTCCTCTTCGGCGTCTCCTCAGCCGTACTGCTCTACGCGTCATCCGGTTTGGCGGCAGAATATCTCCTGCGCGACATGCGGACGGTGAAATCCCTGAAAATCCTCGCCCTGAGCCTGCCCGCGATTGCACTGTCCTCCGCACTTTCCGGATTTTTCACAGGACTCCGCAAAGCCGCAAAGAACGCCGCCGTCGCCGTCACGGAGCAGCTCTGCAAAATCGCCGTCACTTCCACTGCGCTCGTCATGGTGCTCCCGGGAACGGTCGAAAACGCATGCCTCGCCGTCGTCGGAGGATCCGCAGTCTCCGAAGCATGGTCGCTCATCTGGAACGCCGTCCTCTGTCTCACCGACTCGAAAAAGCCGTCGGATATGGCGTTCGGCACAAACTCCGTCCGGCTGAATACCACGTTCCGCGAGGCCGTGGAGATCGCACTGCCGTCAGCGGTCGGAGCATGCGCGCGCCAGGGACTCACCACCCTCGAGCACCTCGCAATCCCCGTCGGACTCGGGAAAAGCGGACTCGGCAGGGAAGCCGCACTCGCATCGTACGGACTGCTTCAGGGCATCGCGTTCCCGCTGGTCATGTTCCCGTACGCCGTCATCGGATCGTTCACGTCCCTCCTGATCCCGGAAATGGCGGAACGTCACGCGCTCGGCGATAAAACCGGCATCGCAAGCCTTACCGAAAAGGTGTACCGGGTATCCGCGATGTTCTCCGTCGGCGCGTGCGGAATCTTCGCCTGCTTTGCACCGGAGCTGGGTGAGATCGTCTATTCCTCCCGTGAAGCGGCGGCGTACACCTTACAGCTCGGTCTGCTCGTGCCGTTCATGTACCTCGATACCGCAGTCGACGCGCTTCTCAAGGGATTGGGCGAGCAGGTCTACACCATGAAGGTCAACACGGCCGACGCCGCATGCGGACTGCTCCTCGTCATTCTGCTCACTCCGGTCATGGGGATCTACGGCTACATCCTCTGCATCTGGCTGTGCGAAATCGGGAATCTGTGGGCAAGCATCGCACGGCTCGGGAAAATCACCGGAGTCGGAATCCCGCACGCCGCCGCGCATTACATCCGTCCCGTTACCGTGTGTCTCATCGCCGCCGCACTCCGGTTCACGTGCATGAAGCATCTGCCGCCGGTCACAGCGATGGTGCTCTTTGCCGCCGTGTATCTCACCGGAATCCTCGCTGTCCCGGAAAACAAAAAAAGGAACCTGCAAAAA
>JAFUQY010000359.1 GCA_017472105.1 Clostridia bacterium
CGCCCGGCGGAGCCTTGGGTCCAGGCACTCCTGGTCGCCGAATCGAGAGCCCGGCGATAGAGGGTTCTCGCGCCGCCTGCGTAGGGTATAAAATCAATTTGAAAAGCGGAGCTTTTCTACCATATCCCCCTGACGATTTCCGCGAAATCGAAAATCTTCCGCCGCACGCCAAGTGCACCTACGCCAATAAAATTCTGCCAGAATTTCCCATTCCCCGAACGCTTTGTTAAAATTCTTCCCTCCCTCTTGATAAATCACACCTTTTGTTATATAATAGCATCAGAAAATATGTTCGTTATACGAAAGGAACCTTCATACTATGGCAGCGAAAGCAGCATCCAAGAAACAAGCCGTTGATACCGCAGAAAGATCCCCTGAGGAACGCAAAAAAGCCCTCGATACCGCCATCTCCCAGATCGAAAAGAGCTTCGGTAAGGGCACCATTATCAAGATGGGCGAGAATCCCCGCATGAACGTCTCCGCAGTCTCCACCGGCTCCATTACGCTCGATATGGCACTCGGAATCGGCGGTCTCCCGCGCGGCCGAATCATCGAAATCTACGGCCCCGAATCTTCCGGTAAAACTACCCTCGCCCTCCACGCCATCGCGGAAGTCCAGAAAACCTCCGGCGAAGCCGCCTTCATCGACGCGGAACATGCCCTTGACCCCGTCTACGCAAAGGCCCTCGGCGTCGATATCGATAACCTCCTCGTTTCCCAGCCCGACTCCGGCGAACAGGCACTTGAAATCGCAGATGCCCTCGTCCGCTCCGGTGCAATCGATATCATCGTCATCGACTCCGTTGCCGCTCTCGTTCCCCAGCAGGAAATCGACGGCGATATGGGCGCTTCCCACGTCGGTCTTCAGGCGCGTCTCATGTCCCAGGCGCTCAGAAAGCTCTCCGGCACCATCGCCAAGACCAACTGCATCGTCATCTTCATCAACCAGCTCCGCGAAAAGGTCGGCGTCATGTACGGCAACCCCGAAACCACTCCCGGCGGCCGCGCGCTCAAGTTCTACTCCTCCGTGCGCATCGAAATCCGCAAGTCCGAGGCACTCAAGAACGGCTCCGACGTCATCGGCAACCGTGCAAAGTGCAAGGTCGTCAAGAATAAGGTCGCTCCGCCCTTCAAGACCGCGGAATTCGATATCCTCTACGGCGAAGGCATCTCCAAGGCGGGCGAAATCGTCGACATCGGCGCAGACCTCGGCATCCTCGAAAAGTCCGGCGCATGGTACTCCTACGAAGGCACCCGCATCGGTCAGGGACGCGATAAGGCACGCGAAGCCATCATCAACGATCCCGCACTCGAAGCCGAGCTCGAAGCGAAAATCAAGGAAAAGGGTCAGGCTCCCGATATGGAACGCGATACCCTTGAACTCGACGACGACGATATCGAAGGACTCGAAGAATCCGATACCGTTGAGCTCGACATCCGCCTGCTCGATATGGATGAAGACGAAGAGTAATCCGCATGACACTTCTGTCACCTCTCCCGACATTTCTGTCACCTGAGTACTGACATTTTCTGCAAAGAGTACTGACATTTTTGTCCGAGAGTACTGACAGAAATGTCACCCTAATAACTAATGTAATAACTTATATAATAACTATATAAAGAGTGACAATTCCGTCACCATACGAAGGAACCGCATGAGAGTTACATTTGATAAACAGGAGCTGCTGGCGGCGATTACTCCCGCTGCGGCAATCTCCCAGACCAAAAATACGTTTGCAAGCGTCGACGGTCTCCTCTTTGAATGCCCTCCGAATCCGAAATTCGGGGACTATGACACCGATCAGCCGAACCTCTGCCGCATCTCCGCATTCGATCTCGAGAAAGGTCTGCGCACCTCGGTCCCCTGCACCATTGAGGACAAGGGCATGGCTGTGCTCAATACCGTCAAAATCTCCCAGATCGTTCGCGCACTCCCCGACGGCGAGGTCACAATCGATATCAACGAGCGCGGACGTGCGGCAGTCTCCGGCGGATCGTTCTGCTTCGAGATCACCGCATCCCCCGGCTCCGATTTCCCCGCAATGCCCATGTTCATCGGCGAGCGTACCTACAAAATTCCCCAGCATGCCCTCATCAGCCTCATCCGCAGAACCGTGTACGCCGTCGCACAGAACGATCCCCGTGCCGCATTCAACGGTGCCCTCTTCCGCATCCGTGACGGTAAACTCAGCGCGGTCGGCTCCGACGGATTCCGCTTTTCCGTCTCCGTGACCGATCTGACAACGGATAACGAAACCGTCCCCGACGCGGAGCTCATCATCCCCGGAAAGTTCCTCACCGAGCTTCTCAGACTCCTTGACGACAGCGAGGACACCTGTACCATGATGCTCGGCAGAAAGCACGTTATCTTCCATATCGGTACCCTCTGGTTCTTCACCCGCACGCTCGATACCGAGTATATCCCGTTCGAGCAGTTCCTCCCGTCCTCGGCGAAAACCGAAGTCATTGTCCGCGCGGACGAGCTTCGGAATGCCGTTGAGCTGGCGTCCATTGTCACCGAAGATAAGCTCGGCGGCAGCGGGAAGTCCCATATCAAGCTCGATTTCGCGGATCGGAAAATCGCACTCTCGTCCGTGTCCAGCGGCGGGAGCGTCTCCGGCTCGGTCGCGGCACAGATCACGGGTCAGGAGATCTCCATCGCGTTCACCTGCCGGTATCTCCTTGAAGCCTTGAAAGCAGTCCCCGAATCCTGCGAAACCATCCGCATCCGCCTCAATACCCCCAGCGCCGGCGTCACCGTCGATTCCCCCGAACACCCGGAATTTCTGTATTTCATCCTCCCCTGGATCATGCGGAAATAGACCCCGGCAAAAATCGACGTCATCCTCCACGGCGCGCGTGAGCCCGGATCAAAAACGATTCAGTCAATGAAATCCCGCAATCGCTCCACGGCGCGGGCGAACAGGGTTAGCGGTCCCTGTGAGCCGTATAAACGAGTTTCCGATAATTTGGTACGCACCAATCGGCATCGCACCCTCAGTTACAATCAGAAATTGTATCCGTAGACCGCTATCTGAAAGCAAAAACTGCACGCCGTCAAGAAAAATCCCCCGAAACTGACGAAATCATATCAGTTAACACCCCGTCAGCGCAATACACCTCGTCCGTATCAAAGTTTTGCGGAGCTTTTTCAAAAGCGACCCGTCCCTCTTTCACTAAGAATCTCCCCAAACTACATCAAAGGAGCCGCACCGACATGACCGTATCCAAAGTAATCTACCAGAACTGGCGTAATATAGAGCAGTGCGAAGTGGAGCTGCGGCCGGGAATCAATGTCCTGTGGGGCAACAACGCGCAGGGGAAATCGAACATCCTCGAG
>JAFUQY010000360.1 GCA_017472105.1 Clostridia bacterium
CATCATCCGTGAAATTGAAAACATAGAGCATCGTTCTGCCGTCATCCAGCACCGCTTTTCCGACGGTATAGCTGTCATCTTCAAATTCCGCCGCAATCGGCACGGGAGGAAGGAGTTTTCCAAGGATCGCGGCGTTCTCTTCCCGCAGGGCTGCGATGCTGTCACTGGAGAGAACCATCCCGCCGGACGCCATCGTGTATGCCGCGTTGAAGAGGAATTCGTCCCTCGTCACAGAGCCTTCCGCGAAGGTTTCCGTTCCGTCCGGACCGACGACGCGCGTGATTTTGTTTTGCAGAAGGACGGTATCCGGGTCGTTGATCCAGAGATTGCCGTTCTGCCAGTTTCTCGGGAAGCATTCCCGTGCAAGATGCGTGAAGCGATCCCATCTTCTTGTGTTGTCGTTGGTGACGCGCATTCCGTGAACCGCACCGATCGACGGCCACATGGGAGCGTTGCATCCGAGGATGAAGCTGTCACTGCCCGCCGCTTCGACAATTGCCGCCATTCCGATCCGGTAGGCTTCGACGCTGGTTTTCGTGTCGTCGTACCGGTGACCAAACGGCATAGCACCCCACATATTGGCGTCAAGTTTATAATACGTGACCTTCCATTCGTCGTGCATGGTGCGGAATACGGTTTTCAGATGCTCCAGTGCCTCGGGATGGGTGGGATCGAGCATGTACCACGGGCCGCACCGCCATCCGCCGAAGGTTACATCAGCCGAGCAGAGCGGATTTCCGTCGTCGTCCTTCACGAACCAGTCGGGATGCTCTGTGAACACGTGCGAATTCTTTTCCGCAATGAACGGAGCAACCCACATCGCCGGCTCAAATCCCTGTGCTTTGATATCGAGGCAGACCTGCTTCACGCCGCCCTTGAATTTGTCGGTGCAGTCGAGCCAGTCGCCCATGTGAGCCTGATACCCGTCGTCAATCTGGATGTATTTCAAGTCAAGATTGTGCTGACGGATTGCCCGCAGATTGTCGTAAATGTTCTCGGCAGTCACGTTCGCGCCGTACACCAGCCACGAGCACCATCCGCTCGGAATTTCCGGGAAATCGAGCTTCGGATGATTTTCCGCAATTGCGGCGGCGAAGTGCTTCAGAATCGTGTTCTTTTCTCCCTGTTCCGCGTAAATCTGCTCGAGCCGGATCGTCTCACCGGCGTCAACGGTAATGTTTTCGCAGTTCAGGGCAACTTGGAGAAGCGTCTCATTGAACCGGATGCATCCGCAGAAGCGGTGACAGGACGCAAATCCGATGAGAACGGGAGCCTGTCCGTCCGGCGAGAAGACTGCCATGTTGTAGACCTGCTGGACTCCGTCTGGCTTCGGGAACCGGTAATGCTTGTAGTCACTGTAAGACCCGGTCAGCCGGCAGTCCGTGACGGTTCCGCCGTACTGTGCGAGCTTGCTGTATCCTTCGCCGTAGACCTTCGTGTCCGGTGCAAACGGCATATCGGCAGTGAACAGCGTCAGATCACCGACACGGCACGCGTTTTCCGATGTATTGGTCAGCGTCAGCTCAGCGAGACAGCCGTTCCATGTGCAGTCAAGGCGCAGTCCTTCGGCAGGATTTGCGTTGAGCCTGAGAATATCTTTCATCTCTGTCATATTGCGTTCTCCTTTCGCGCTGTCATTCAGCCATCTCAATTCCGTCGGGGAGAGTGATTACCGGTTCCCTGCCTTCTTCCAGCCGGACTTCGATCATCCCCTGCGGCACGGGAATCTGCACGTTTGCGCTGCGGTATCCCAGAAGCGACGGATTCAGGCGGATTTTTTTGTATCCC